>VGPI01000095.1 GCA_016875595.1 Candidatus Cloacimonadota bacterium | reverse complement strand
GGATGCAGTTCACTATTTATGTGACGAATGTGCATCGGATTACCGTCCCGGCATCCCGCTCCCCGGCGTCCTGGAAGCCGTCTTTGATTATGCTGCTATAGCCTATGCCTGGCAGGATAATCCCGATATCCGTCTATTTTCCGCGGTCGATCCGGTCTATTTTCCCGATCTGCCGGTGGGAGATACGCCATTCTTCCGAAGTGAACGCCTTGCCAGTCATTTACAGTGTCCCAATCTATGGATCAAGTTTGATGGACTCAATCCATCCGGATCACTCAAAGACCGCGCCTCAATGATGATGGTGGCAGAAGCCCGACGGCTGGGGATCAAACAGATCGTCACCGCCTCCACCGGCAACGCTGCCTGCTCATTAGCCGCCTTATGCGCCAATGCCGGCATCCAGGCTGTCATCTTTGCGCCGGCACAAGCTCCGCCGGCAAAACTCATCCAGATCCTGGTTCATGGGGCGGAACTGCATAAAGTGGAAGGCACTTATGACTATGCCTATGCCGCTGCGCTGGACTATGCTGCCCACCATGAATGCCTCATCCGCAACACCGGCTACCATCCCCTGACCATCGAAGGCAAAAAGAGCGCCGGACTGGAGATCTACGTCCAACACGGAAAAGTGCCGGACTGGATCGTGATCCCGGTAGGCGACGGCGTCATTCTCTCAGCCATCCACAAGGCATTTCTCGACCTCAAACGGACTGGCATCATCGATCGCCTGCCCCGCTTGCTTGCCGTTCAGGCAGAATCTTCCGATGCTATCTTTAACTATTGGAAGACAGGCGTTTACAGAGATGCTGCCCAGCCCCGGACCGTGGCGGATTCGATCAGTGTCCGCACCCCCAGTTGTGCCCACTGGTCGATCCAGGCATTACAAGAAACGCAGGGAGATGCCGTCCTGGTCACAGACAGCGAGATCCTGCCAGCGCAAAAGGAACTCGCCGCTTATGCCGGCGTCTTTGCCGAACCATCCTCATCCTCCACTCTGGCAGGACTGCGTAAAGCACTGACTCAAGGCATTGTCAAACAAGACGATAGCGTTGTGCTACTGGTCACCGGACATGGCTTGAAAGATCCGGGAGCGGTGAAACTCGGGTGAAGCAGATAGGGTGATTGCCTATCAATTGGATCATTACCGGGCATTTCTGTTTCAGGAGTGGACAGGAGGGCGACATCATCACTCCAAACCAGACCAATTATACTCATAACAAGCATAAATAATAATACGATACGCTCGTCAATACAGCATTCTTCTGCGAATCATCAGGTTACGCTTCTTTTCCTGCTTCCTCCCTGCTTGATCACCTTAGTATAACCTTAGTATAACCATACGACCGTAAGGTTATACTAAGGTTATACTAAGGTGATCAAGCAGGGAGGAAGCAATACAGAAAACGGATAACGGTTCAGCATAATCAATCGAAGCTCCCGGCATCACAGTGATAGATGCAGCGGGAGATATCTCAGGGAGATGAGGTCTTCCCTGCCTTTCCTGATACTGGAGACAGCCGTAGGGCTTGACAAAAAGCATCCTTCCTCCGAAGAGGGGAGAATGAAAAGTAAAAAAATACACCCCAGATCTTTACGGAGGATGGCTTGAGCCGGAGGATCCTTCTGCTGGGGGTCAATGCCTCCTGGTCGCAGTCCAATCCCGTTCTGTATTATTTGCGGGAGATGCTCAAAGACCTGCCAGATGAGCTGCAGTTGGCGGAGTTTACGATCAATGATGCGCCGGAAGTCGTCATTGAACGGATAATAGCCGTCCAGCCGGAGGTGATCGGGATCTCGGTATATATTTGGAATCGCTTGTACTTGGAAGATCTGGTTCCCCGCCTGTGCGTTGTTTTACCGGAGGCGCGATGGGTAATGGGCGGACCGGAGGCGGGAGCGTTGGCAAAACACTTGCCGGCTACTGCGGAGCATTGGGTAATTCCAGGGGCGGGAGAAGCGGCGTTCCGGCAACTGACGGAGCAGGATTTTCCACTGGAGCAGGCACTTCCCGAACCGCCTCATATCCCGTTGCGGGACATTCCCTTTGCCTATCGCGGAAGCGATGTGGAACGGCTGGCAGGGCATCTGGTTTATTATGAATGCAGTCGCGGTTGTCCGTTTACCTGTGCCTTTTGTCTGTCTGCCAATGACCGGCGGATGGAATATCGCTTTGATCCGGATAACGCCTGCGATATCAAGAAATTGCACGGCGAACTGGACGCCCTGGTGCGATTGAATCCCCGCACGGTGAAGTTTGTGGATCGCAGTTTCAATCTCAACCGGGCTCTGGCGCATGCGGTGTGGGAGTATGTGGCGCAGATGGATTGCCGTTGTGATTTTCATTTCGAGATCTATCCACGGATGCTGGATGATAGCGATCTGGCAGTATTGAGCCGGATGCCAGCGGGCAGAATTCGTCTGGAGACCGGGATCCAAAGTGTCCATGATCACCATCTGGCAAGGATCGGACGGGAGTCGGACTGGGCGTTGATCAAGCCCGGTTTGCAGCGCTTGAGAACCGAAACCCGGGTGCATATCCACTCCGACCTGCTGATCGGTTTGCCGGGCGAGAGCATTGATGACATTGCCCGTTCCGTCAATGAAGTGATGAGTACTTTGCCGGATGAATTGCAATTGGGCACACTGAAGATCCTTCCCGATACACCGATGGTGGAAATTGCCCATGAGCTGGGTTATGATTGGGATGATCAGCCACCTTATCAGGTGTGCCGGACGGATGTTTTATCGGAACAGGATATGAGCTATCTGAACGAGATAGCCCGGATCATCAATCTCTATTGGAATCGCCAACAGCTTCGGCTCCAGACGCAAGAACTTTTCCAGCGGTGGGCTGCCTTCGTGCTATTCGCCCGGATACACCGGATTCATCGGGAAAAGGGGCTCGAATTTTGGGGAATTTCAGCCCGGGAAAGAGCAGAAATCATAAACGAAATCAATGAGATGGATACTTTTTCTTGACAGAATTACAATGCTGATCGTCGTGTATCCGTCGGTTGTATTTTATCTGGATACGCGGTTTGATGTCTGAGCAGCCCGGTCGGGTTGCGGATGTCCTAATCGCTTGATCGCCTTATTGATAGCCATGGTGGTCAAGTCCGGCGCTGATGGAATGACGCCCTGATTTCAGGCAGGGAAAGGAGAATGATGATCGTATTTTGTGAGAAACTGACCTTCTGGTCTGATCACGGGATCTGACCGGTTGCGGACTTGCGATGCTATGTATCATTGTAACGTCATCATGCATTATAAGGGGGTACGAGCTATTTGGGTTCGTACGTTGTGATACTGTAATGTCAAAGAATGGAAACGGAGCAAGTAACCAATTGGAAACAGTTAACTTTGGATATCAACCGTCCACATTAAACGGCGGACAGGTTCGTGGCTTTGCCTTTGGACCTGGAACCGCCATGCGTACCACGCAAGCTAACCATCAAAGTAGTACTTCAATTTACTTAGTTACAAATCGAGAAATTCAACCAAAAAGGAGCTTCTGATATGAAAAGAACGCAATTAGTAGTACTGATCCTGGTATTCTTACTGGGAATCACCGCAGTTGCATGGGCTCAACCGGTCAATGTCACCATTGGCACGGGCACAACAACCAATACCACGACTGGTTCTCCAACCCCTTATGGGACTTGGTACAAGAACTTCCGGCAGCAGTATCTGTTCACTGCCATGGAGCTTGAACAAGCCGGAGGCGGAGCAGGCCCGATCAATTCCATCGCCTTCAACGTCCAGGCTCTGAATACTTGTTCACCCATGACGAACTTCCGGATCCGGATCAAACACACCACTCTGAATGCCCTTACCACCTCTTTTGAAGCGGGTGATTACACTCAGGTGTGGCAAACGGCAGAGTTTATGCCAGTGGTTGGTTGGAACACCCATACATTCAGCACACCATTTGTATGGAACGGGACATCCAACGTCATCGTTGACATCTTAACCTCATTAATTCCTGGCGCTTACACCCAAAATGCTTCCGTGTTTTACACTGCCACTACCGGCGTGAATACCTGCCTGCGCTTCCACAGTGACACTGTTGAAGCCGACACCGGAACAACCGGGACGACATCCGTTAACCGTGCCAATGCTGTTTTTAACATGGCACCCTACATTCCGTCCAATCCGCCCAATCCGGCAGTCCTGGTCGGTCCTCCCAACGGAGCAGAATATATTGCCGTATTGCCGGTCTTGAACTGGCTTCAGGGCGGTGGTTCTCCCACCGGGTACAAGGTATTCCTGGGCACGGACAATCCCCCGACCAGTGTTTTGAACGGCTTTGATGTGGGCAACAACACGACTTATACTCCCACCAATCAGCTTCAAAACAATACTCAATACTATTGGAAAATAGTGCCTTACAATAACTTTGGGGATGCTGCCAACTGTCCGGTGTGGTCATTTACCACCGTGCCTTCCGGTCTGGCAGTAGCAAATATTGGAACAGGAACAGCTATCAATGGAACTTTGGAAGCACCCACTCCCTACGGAACTTATTACAAGAGCTTCCGCCAGCAATATCTGTATCTGGCATCAGAGATATTGGATAACGGTGGAGCCCCGGGACTGATCTCAGCGATAGGTTACAACGTTTCGGCGTTGAACACCTGCGTTGCCATGCCCAATTTCACCATCCGAATGAAGACCACTACTCTGGCGGCACTGACAACCACCTTTGAAGTAGGTAACTACACCACGGTCTGGACAAATGCGAATTTCCTGCCCGCAATCGGCTGGAATACCCACAACCTGGCTAATCCCTTTGTCTGGGATGGCGTATCCAACGTCATAGTGGAGATCGTTACTGACCTGATTCCCGGTGCCTACACTCAAAATGCTTCCGTGTTTTACACTCCGACCACCGGCGTCAATACCTGCCTACGCTTCCAGAGTGACACGGTAAATGCCAGCACCGGCACAACGGGAACCACCTCAGTCAACCGTGCCAATACCCGCTTTTACATGCAGGTCGGCGGGATGGGATCATTGGGTGGAACCGTTACCGGCACGGGCGGTGCACCGCTTTCCGGAGCAAACGTGGTCGTTGTCGGTACGGTCTATTCTGCCACGACCAATGCCAGTGGATTGTACCACTTTCCCTTCGTTCCGGCTGGAAATCATCAGGTAACCGTATCCCAGCATGGCTATCAGGATCAGACCCTGCCGGCTGTGATCGTTGAAAATCAGAATACCACTTTGAACTTCAACATGATCCAACTAACCAATGTGACCGTTACCGGTACCGTGGTCGGCAGTGATCAACCCACCGTTGGATTGGCAGGCGCCACCGTAGCCCTGACCGGCTATGACAACTACAGCGCCACCACCAATGCTGCCGGTGTGTTTACGATCCCTGGCGTCTATTCCGGACACACTTACAACTATGTAATCAATCAACCCGGCTATCAGCCTGCTACGGGAACTGTCCAGGTTGGCACGACCAACGTGAATATGGGAACGCTTACCTTGAGTGAGCTTGCCTTCCCACCCCTCAACGTTCAAGCCGTACAGGCACAGAACAACACAGTGGTCAACGTGACCTGGCTGCCTCCCGATCCCACTGCCGTCGATATCTCCGAGGGCTTTGAAGAGGGCTTCCTGCCTACCGATTGGACACAGGTCATTACCAATACGGGTCCTGTTGGGACAATGGGTGTCTATCCCACCTGGTGCCGCTTTGAAACGGTCGCCCTTACTCCTCCGGTGCCTCCGCATGGTGGCTCCTGGCAAGCCGGACTCTGGTGGGATTATGCCCATCAGGACGAATGGCTGATCACACCCGAATTTGGTTGCCCGCCCAGTGCCAGCCTGACCTTCTGGTCTTATGTATATCTGGGATCGACCAATCAGGATCACTATTACATCAAAGTAAGCACCGATGGCGGTCAGAACTGGACAATGCTGTGGGATGCCTCTGCTTTAACCGGTGGCTGGAATCACTATGCCACTCCGATAGTCGTTGATCTGAGCGCTTATTCCGGACAGCAGATCAAGCTTGCCTGGCATGCCATTGACGGTCCCAGTAATGATGGTCTGTGGTATGTCTGGTTCATCGACGATGTCTTCATCGGCAGCCCCGATGCCACGGTCCGTTTCCCGCTGGAAGCGATGACATCCAGAAGCGCCAGTGCCACCCCGCGCTTTGTTACCGGATACAATCCTGACATTCCGAAGGTCAATAGCCGTGCCAAAGCAAGCAATCCCGATATCCTGGAATCAGCTCTCAACATTCCCACCCACAGGGACGTACCGCGTGTCCTGACCGGATACAAGGTCTGGCGTCTGCAACAGGGACAGGAACAGAATGAAACGACCTGGACACTCCTGACAGCTCAGACGATCACTGCCACTGCCCACACCGACAACGGTTGGGCTCAGGTTCCTGATGGCACTTACAAATGGGCTGTCAAAGCCGTTTATACTGGCAACGTCCTGTCCATTCCCGCCCTGTCGGGACCGATCACCAAGATCACTCAGATCGGCACCATTGCCGGTATCGTCCGCAACCCTCAACAACAACCGATCGTCGGTGCTACCATTGCAACCGGCATCCATACAGCCACCACCAACAACAGCGGTGCCTATAGCATGCAAGTTCCAGCCGGTACCTACACCGTGACCGCTAATGCCCCCGGTTATATGACCGGAACTCAGACCGGCATCATCGTTGTCACCGGCCAGACCACGACCGTGAACTTCGTACTGCAGGTATCGAGCCAGGTGGTCGTCCTTCAGGAGAACTTCGAAGCCACCACCTTCCCTCCCACTGGCTGGAATCATTACATTACCAATACCGGACCAGCCGGAACCAGTGGTGTACTACCCACCTGGTGCAGAGTGGGGACAGTTGCTATGACTCCGCCCATCGTCCCACCCGAAGGAACCTGGCATGCCGGTATCTGGTGGGATCACGAGCACCAGGACGAATGGCTGATCACTCCGCAGTTCGCCTGCCCGACGCAAGCCAACCTCACCTTCAAGACCTACGTTTACCGTGGCTCGGTTAACCAAGACCACTACTACGTGAAAGTCAGCACCAACAATGGTCAGACCTGGACTATGCTGTGGGATGCCACTGCGTTAACCGGTGGCTGGACGACCTACACCGACGTCCTGACCATTCCCCTGACCGCCTATGCCGGACAGAACATCAAGCTTGCCTGGCATGCGGTTGACGGTCCCGGCAACGACGGTCTGTGGTATGTCTGGTTCATCGACCAGGTCAAGGTGGAAGGTGTCGTTTCCAATGAGGATGTGACCTCACCCGTGATTCAGACCGAACTGCAGGGCAACTACCCCAATCCCTTCAATCCGGAGACAACCATCCGCTACAGCGTGAAGGAAGCCACTCCCGTAACCATCGAGATCTACAACGTCAAAGGTCAATTGGTACGCACTCTGGTCAACGAAGCCAAAGCCAGCGGTAGTTACAGCAATGTCTGGAACGGCATGGATAACAATGGCCACAGCGTCAGCAGCGGCGTCTATTTTTACAAGATGAAAGCCGGATCCTACAGCTCCACCAAGAAAATGATCCTGATGAAGTAAGAACCACCCATTAAACCAATCCATGGCAGCATGATCCCAGTGGTCATGCTGCTTTTTTTTCCGTATCCCATCGTAGATAAGGTTGAGGGTAGGGTCGCTGAGGGAAAGCGACCCTACAACAAACCGTGGGGGCGGATTCCAATCCGCCCTGTCCGATGGGTCGCTGAGGGAAAGCGACCCTACAACAAAC
>VGPI01000094.1 GCA_016875595.1 Candidatus Cloacimonadota bacterium | reverse complement strand
CCATCCCAATGGCGGTCACTCCACCTTTTGGTGAGGCTGTTGACCCGAGTCGGAGGAAAGATTCAGTTGTGGAAGTCCCATCAAAGTTACCTGTAGCACATGTAATGAAAACACCATGAGGTGTCTTCGAACCATTGTACAAATTACTTTCGCTTGGAGACCAATCGCTCATGTTTATGTAACCACGGTAGTTAAAGAAAGCTACACCTTGATTAATCCCGTTGTTCATTTCTGACGCGGAGGGTTGTGATCCATACAATTCTGTAAAAGTGTAATTTGGATTTATATCCAGGGCAGTCTCTTTGATATATTTACTGATATTCACTGTTGATATCCCTGAGGGTGACCAGTCTCCGACCAGAAGCATCCGGTTAAGCCATGCGGCACTGGTCAGATTGATGTTTTTCTCATACAGGTAGATTTTGTTAAACAGGTTCATAAGCTGCGTGTTGTCATTGGCAGATATCCTTCCAATAAAGCAATCACCCAATCCATCGGTACCCGCAAGATGTGTGTAGGGATAATCACCAGCTCCGCTACTGACCGACCAGGTTTGTATTGGAAAACTCCCCCCCGTGTCACCAATGAATATTATGAAGTCTGGACGGGTAGCAGGATTATTGTATTGATTCTGGATATATGATTTGATTTGCGTATTCTGCGTTCCAGTCAGTGCTGTGCTAACCACGTCCACATCAGCACCTTTCTGCTTTTTCCAGAAAACAAAACTATCAATAGCTTCACTGAACGAAGTGTTAACGTAATTACCATGGACAACAAGGTAGCGCGGTGGAGTATTGGCAATCACAACATCGCGATAATCATCAAAGTTCAGAACCATCGCCTCATACTGCTTTGCCCAAAGGGACGATATAAGTGTCGGCGACTGGGAGAGTTCATTTTCACCGGGATTACTGGTGAAGTGTACCCGAATGTCCATATCATCATGTATGGTCAATTGTCGTGTGCCCGGATCCCAGATAAAGGGACTTACCTGCACCGTAATGATCCTCAGATCACGCATGACCATCGGTGGACTATGATCGATCACTCGTTCCGGGAAATTGCTTCGACCTTGATAATATGACTCATTAATGCGGAATGTTTGATTGTCGTTATTACGCAGACCATCCTGCGAAGGGTAGGGAATAAAGTCAGAAACAACTCGAGTGGAAGAGCGTAACAAATCAACTTGCACGCTGCCCTGAACGGGGATGGCAATACTGAATGACAAGACAGGGAGATCAGGAACTCCCGCATCTGCCTGATAGATCCCTTGATCCATCAGGATTCGTTGCCAGGTGATTCCCTGGTCACGTTTGGTTTCAAGATGATGTTCGGGCAGCGAAAACTGGATGTTCATTTCACTTTGTGATCGCGATACAATACTAAAAGGAATGGATGATTGATTGTGGTTGATCTCTCCACCGTACAGCGATGCGAGCAGTAAACAACACAGGACAAACGTAATAATACGTGGCATTCGGTTCTCCTCAATTATGCGCGAAGTCTCCTAAGGCACTAACTTATAGTTTTCAACTGGTTGACTAAATAATGCAAGAATTGGTGCAATTGCAGATCTAACAATGCTCACTATCATCTCCCTCTTTGGTGATTGAGATTATCATGCGATGATAAGCGGATGATGAAGGCGTCTAATGCCCTTATTGCACGGTCATCAGATCAGAAATCCGACAGAGGGGAAAGAGAGTTCATTAGTAACAGATAATCGGGATATCAGTTCTTAATTTGGCTCGGATACACTTGCTACGATGTATTAGATGTGTATCGGTTAATATGATTGTACTGAGGATTACGGCGGTATCAGCAGCTTAAGAGGGCAGTCTCAACACCTGATCTGGTCAGTTTCGAATGTAGGTTTCGAAGGCAAGAGTAAAGCCGGATCGGGCTGTTTGCGTTTCATAAGACAGCAGAGTCCACTGGTTCAGGTCAAGATCGGGAAAGTAGACGTCACCTTCGAAAACTGCCTCTATCCGGGTCAGGTATAGCTTGCCTACCAAAGGCACAAATTGCTGGAATACGCTTGCTCCTCCGATGATAAAGGAGGTCTGCTCATTGACGATGGAAAGAACATCACGAATATCGTGGCAGACGATACAGCCGCGTGGATGGAAGTCCGGGTCACGGCTGAGGACGATATTGGTTCTGCGGTCGAGGGGTTTTCCGAGTGAGAGCCAGGTGTTTTTGCCTATGATGACATTATGATCGAGCGTTACCTTTCGGAAGTAGGCAAGGTCTTCAGGAATATGCCAAGGTAGGCGGTTATCCTTGCCTATCAAGTGGTTACGATCCATGGCAACGATGATCGCCAGGTGGTCATTGGCTACCCGTCGCTTAGTGTTATGATTCATCTCTGTCGATACCTCAGTGTTTTGCCGTCATTTATTATCTTGACACATAACGGTCAAGGGAAATCCTCGACCGTATAAATAAAAAAACGTTATAGTGTCGATCAGAATCAATGACATCTCTGTGAGGAGGTAACAATGAAGGAAGATGACTTTGTCAAAAGCCGTGAGATGAATGAAGACGAGAAGGAACGGATCAATGACAGAATCGTGGATATTGATCCGCCTCGGATGAAGTTTTATGAGGAACTGCGAGAAAAGATCCGCCGTTGGACCGAAAAGTACGGAGGCAGGCAGGGCAGTAAACTGAGTGGTTATCTGCTGCTGTTACCGGATTTCTTTGTCCTTTTGTGCCGTCTGGCAATGGATGACCGGGTGCCGCGAAAGACCAAGATCCTTTGCGGTGGGATCATCGCCTATATTATTATGCCCATCGACCTGATCCCGGACTTCATCCCGATCATCGGCATGATGGACGACTTAGTCATGGCTGTTCTCGGCTTGAATATGGTCCTGAACCAAATCGATAAAAATATCCTGCTGGAAAACTGGAGCGGGGAAGAAGACCTCCTGACAATGCTCCAGAAGATCACCGCAATGGCGGAAAGCTTTGTGGACAAGAACATCCTGCAAAAGATCAAGGCATGGCTGAAAAGGAAACATGTATAAGATATTGGTCATTGCCACCGGAAACAGAGACAAAGTCCGCGAGATCAGTGTCGTCCTGCTGGATGAACTGGATAGCTTTTCGGTTTATTCGAATGAAGATACGGAACGAAAGCCGGTTGGTATCAGGATCATGTCCTTGGCGGACTTTCCTGATGCTCCAAAA
Source organism: Candidatus Cloacimonadota bacterium (assembly GCA_016875595.1). GTDB lineage: Bacteria > Cloacimonadota > Cloacimonadia > Cloacimonadales > Cloacimonadaceae > VGPI01. The sequence goes on along the minus strand of VGPI01000094.1, from coordinate 4,588 downwards.
GTGATCGAGGACCGGGACACGATCGAAGCCAATGCGATGAAAAAGGCACTGGAGATGGCGCAATATACCGGACATATCTGTCTGGCGGATGATACCGGTCTTTTCATCGATGCTCTAAACGGCGAACCGGGGGTCATGGCAGCACGATTCGCAGGAGAGGACTGTTGTTACCAGGACAATCGCTTAAAAACGCTCAAACTGATGAATGGGGTAACGAACCGCATTGCCAATTTCCGAACCGTAATGGCTCTGGCGGAGCCGAATGGGATCATCGCCATCCATGATGGGATCGTAAAGGGCTCTATCACTGAGACAGAGCGAGGACTTAATGGCTTTGGTTATGACGCCGTCTTTGAGGTTGAGGACTTGGGCGTAACCTTCGCCGAGATGGAGGATGACCAGAAGAACCGCATCTCGCATCGGGCAAAGGCGCTGAAGGCGATGATACCACTGATTAAGCAATTGTACGATACAGTTTAGACCAAGAAATGACAGACAAGCCGCGCTTATGCAACAGACCGGCTATGCCAGTGTAATGAACTATGAATAATTAAACGATATAAGAGGTGAAGAAATGATCAATCCACAGATCTTCAGACAATATGACATCCGTGGCATCGTGGGCGTAGACCTCACTGCGGAGTCCATGTATCTGATTGGCAAGGGCTTCGGCACTTACCTGCATCAGAGAGGCAAGAGGCGCATCGTCATCGGTGGTGATGCCCGGCAAACCACTCCGGAATTTATGAATGAGTTTACCACAGGGTTATTGGAATGTGGTTGCGAAGTTACCGATATCGGCATCGTGGCGACCCCGGTCTTGTATTTTGCCATCTGGAAACTCGATACCGAAGGCGGAGCCATGATCACTGCCAGTCATAATCCTTCCCAGTATAACGGGATCAAACTCAATCTGGGACTGGGCAGCGTTTATGCCGATGAACTCCAGAAGGTGCTCCACATCATCCAGAAAGGTGCTTATGCACAGGGTGAAGGCATTTATCAGACCTATGACCGGATCAATGAAGAATACATCGATTACGTGACGGATCACGTCAAGTTTGACCGTCCGGTTAAAGTAGTAGTGGATGGTGGCAATGGTATGGGCGGACCCTATCTGCCGGAGATCCTGCGCCGGCTGGGATGTGAAGTGATCGAGATGTTTTGCGATCCCGATGGTTCATTTCCAAATCATCATCCCGATCCCACGGTGGAAAAGAACATGATCAAGCTGATGGAAGTGGTCAAAGACGCCGAGTATGAAGTGGGGATCGGACTGGATGGCGATGCCGACCGCATCGGCGTTATCGATGAAAAGGGCAAGATGCTTTATGGCGACCAAATCCTCAATATCCTGGCTCGGGATTACCTGAAACATAATCCGGGCAAGAAGATCATCGCCGACGTCAAGTGTTCCAAAGTCCTGTATGATGATATCCGCGCCCATGGTGGCATCCCGATGATGTATAAAACTGGTCATGCCAATATCAAGATGAAGATGAAAGAAGAGGGTGTGGAATTCGCCGGTGAGATGAGCGGTCATGTCTTTCTGGCAGATCGATATCTGGGTTTTGACGATGCTATTTACGTCGCCTGCCGTTTTGTGGAAATCGTGTCGCATAGTGATATGCCCGTTAGTCAGTTCCTGGCTGATCAGCCAAAGATGTATAACACTCCCGAACTTCATATCCCTTGCGCCGATGAGCGTAAGTTCCAGGTAGTGAACCAGATCGTGAATTACTTCAAACAAGAGGGTTACGACGTGATCGACATCGATGGCGCACGCATCACCTTTGACGATGGCTGGGGTCTGATCCGTGCTTCCAATACCACGCCGGTTCTGGTGACCCGCTTTGAAGCGGAAACGGAAGCCCGGATGTTTGAGATCAAGGATCTGATCGAGGGAGCGATCGCCAGATTTAAGGACTGACCCAGGTTTGATTAGTTCTGACTGAAGGAAAACATCTGGCTCATTGATCAGTATAGTGGAAGGTGCCAATGCTTTGGATAGGGTTCCCTATGATATGGAAGACCTGATCGGCATTGCCATTGTCTTCGATGCTTTGAACCTGATTTCATGTTTTGTTCCAGGAAGTTTCTGATCATTCGGATCTTGGCGTTTATACTCCTGCTGATATATGGGTTTTCCCTTGATAAGGAGATTGGAGCCAATTACCTGGCTCTAATCTTCCCGTTAATAATATATGCAGTTATCTGGGTTGCTTATCTCACCAAATCGAAGCGGGTAAAAGCAACGATACCGTTGTAACAGTGTCATTGACATCGGTAAAAACATCCTGAGATTAAAACCTCAGGTTGATGACGGTGCTGATCTGCCAGGTCAAGTGTTTTATGTTGTCGCCATATGGATTGAGAGACAACTCAATTATTGAGTCATGATCGATTTGCCAGGCGCAACCGACCAGCAGATTGTATTCTTTCCACGTACCCCAAGTATATTTGGGATGGATAATATAGTACAAGTTATGGATATCATGCTTGAGATTGATCGCAGCCGTAAAGCGGGTATTCCGGTTCGTGATCAGGTAATAGTCCTCGATCTTGTTTCCATACTCATTCTGCTGGTATTCAAATCTGGCTTCCAAACGCAGTGCTTTTCCTTCCCCGGAGCGATAGGGGAGATACATCCAGACCAAGTCGGACGACCTTGCGATGAAGGGAAATGTATCAAAGACCATGCTATAGTTACCAGCCAGTTGCCGGTAAAGAGTTCCGCTTCTGTTTTCTGCTTTGAAGTCGTAACTGGTATAATCAGCCCGGATAACGTAATCATTGGACAAATACAACCGGTCACCCAGCAGGATACCCAGTTCCGGGATTAAAGAGACACTGCGCATCCGGTGGTTGTTTGAAGATAGAAGCGCATCGATATAGATATCATCTTTGGTGTTGATGACCAGCCAGTTTCTAAACCTTATCCTTTTATGCAGATACTTAATGATCCCCACGCGGTATGACTGGGACAATAGATCATTATCCCATTCATTTTCCTGATCCGGATAAGTGATACGCTGTAGATCGATTTCATAACCCCAACGCAAAGAATCACCGGGAGCATATTCCCAGGACCCAAAGCTCCCTACATACCGGTTCTCCATGTGCCGGGAATTGACTTCATAAGAGAAATCCTTGATCGCCAGGTCATAACGGATAATGCCGTCGAGCCGTACCGATCCGCCTGGATAGATCACCGCATTGATACTGCTACGGTTCATGAAGTCCGCATTATTCTTGAAGTAATTATTGGCTAATCTGACTTTGTGCTGGGAGTATTGCTCACTCAGAGTAATCTCCATCCAGTCAGCAACAGGGATAATCAGATCGGCATTCACACCATGAGATGAACGTTTCAGAGTATCGGTATAATTATACTGACTGCGGATTGAGTCCGGCGACAGGACATAAAGTTCATCATCCCTCTGGTTAAAAGAGTAATCTGTTCGAAACTGATATGTTTCACTGAAATTGACAATGGATGAGCTAATGGCTTTCGAAGTATGTGATTCCCATTCCAGTTTCTTGCATTCCAGATTTGTATTGGCTGAAGCATACAAGGAACGGATCTGCGCACTGGCTCTTCCTCCGAGACGATAATAAAACCCATCGCTGTGAAAAGAGGCATCTTTATTGAATCGGTCTTGTTCATTACGGAAATAGTATCTGCCTTGAGTATTGATCACCAAACTGTCCAGCGGAGTATAGGACAGCCCGTAACCGTAATATCCGGTCTTGTTGATGTAGGGTCGTAGATTGATCTCCAGATCGCTTGAATCATAGACATAATCATAACCGCTGAGGATATGGTGCTCCAGTTTACCAAACCGCTGATCAAATCCCAGATCGATGCCAAAACGACGGCTATCCTGATTGTAGCTCAGGCGTCGATCGCTTAGAGAGAACCACTTGACCCGGATGTCACTATTGGCAAATATGGGGCTATGATAAAAAAGAGTGTTCTCCCAGGACCGGGTTTTATCGCTGATGTGCTGGAAAAGCTCCAGATAGCGGTCTTGGGCGACCAGCGGATTAAGCCAGATCGCTGATAAGATCAGCCAAAGCGATAAATTCCTGTTCATCCAGAGTCTCTCCCCTTCTCTTCAGATCGATTATTCCACGGTTATCCACCTTAGCGGTCTTCTCTTTGCCGATCAATGAGATCAGATTATTACGCAAGGTCTTGCGACGGTGCAGGAAAACAGCGTTTAATAAGCGATAAAATAAGTCAAGGTGATTTATTTGTGGTCGATTCTCCCGTGGTTTCATCAGGATGACACTCGAATCGACCTTGGGCGCAGGATCAAACTTGCATGCCGCAACCGATAACTCCACCGAGATCTCGAATTGTAAACCCAACCGAATGGTCATCTGTCCATAATCTTTGACGCTGGGAAGAGCACAGAGGCGGTCTGCCAGTTCTTTCTGAACCATGAGTACTATCCGTGAGAAATGAGCGGCATACTTCTCTAATCGATAGAGCAGGGGAGAGGTGATCTGATATGGAATGTTGGAGATCAGTTTGATGGATCGGTCAAGATTCCCGCCAGGATTGCTGAAGTGGGTTCCTTCA
>VGPI01000093.1 GCA_016875595.1 Candidatus Cloacimonadota bacterium | reverse complement strand
AATTGCTTCGTGTGTACTACCGAACATCACCCACAGCCGAAGACTCAAAAGCGGGAGGAATTGAATGCTCTGGAAGATATTGCGTACATTGGTACTTACAGGTTTGATGGCACTATTGCTGGTGAGTTGCGCCAATCGAAATACAGCGTTTTATGAAGATGACATCTTGCAGTTTCTGGTGCGGATACCAGTGGTTGGTAATCCGCTTGATCTGGATATGGATGAAACAAACCTATATGTGGCGGCCGATCAGGGCGGTTTTTCCATAATCGATCTGAGCAATTATTCAATCAAATGGTACACAGCTTTGGGATCCGGGGATGGAACGATAACTGATTTTGTTCTGATCCGCAAGATTGCTACTGTACGTTCGCAAAACCGTATGTTTGTCAATGAAACTTTCGGTTCCGATTTGATCCGCATCGTAAACATGGAAAACATGGATTCATTGAAATTGATGGATGCGATCAGTGGTGCTTCCCAAGACGTCCAGGACATGCTATTCTTTGAGAATCCTGATCAAGGCAGCGTATTCACCATTTTCGGTGCATACTGCTCGGGATATGGATTTCGGTTGGGCAGATATCATGGTCCCTTGAGTTTGTGGCATGGTAATATTCTCGAAATTGATGCACCTGCCAGTATCTCCGGTTTTGCCATTACGGATGACTATATTGTTCTGGCTTGCGAACAGCGTGGATTGATGATCTATTCCCGCAACAACGGGAGTTATATAAGCGAGATTTCCTTGCCTGGAGAAGCTAAAAAAGTAAGTATCAAAAACAACCATGCCTATGTCGCCTGTCGGCAGCAAGGTTTACAGGTTGTGGATATCAGCGATGTTAACCATCCAATCAGGATAGGTGGATTTGACACCGTAGGCTATGCCACATCCGTGGACTTGATGGACGATCTCGTAGCCGTAAGCTCAGGCAGCGGGGGAGTTTACTTGTTTGATATAAGCAATCCTGCCACTCCCAGACTCTCGAACCGGCTGACTACAGCTGGATATACCAACCTCGCAAGTTTCCATGAAGACAAGTTGATTGTGGCAGGCCGAGATACTGGCATATCGATCTACAAAATAGAAAAATAGGTTCTGACGTTAAAGAGGCTCGGTATCGCATAATACCGAACTTATAACAGTATTGAAAAGGAATGTTTGAGGGAAGTGTAATGAACAAGCTGCTTTTAGCATTACTCATGACCATTTTAACTGTGCTATGCTACGCCGTTGGGTTGTCACCGATTCAGGTCAGGGATAACAACTCCCAAGCCATTCGTTTCAGTCTGACCACTTCTGATATAGTTAGAGACAGAGTTAACATCGGTGCAGAGGCATTTGACCAGATCAGCATTGAAGGGTTTGAGACCACAGCCGCCGAAGGAATGCCTGCCCTTCCATTTTATTCAGCTACTATAGCCATCCCCCCCCAGGGAGGATTCGAGATTATTACTCGTGAAACTGGAACCAGGAGTTATGCAGACATAAGACCCAAACCAGTCATCCACGAAGGTGATCCGGTAGAGGCGTATCACTACGACCGCAGTTTCTATGAAAGTAGCCAGACGTATCCCCAAGTAGTACTCAAGTATCAGGAGCCGATGGTCATACGTGATTTCCGGGTCATCCAGCTTGATATCTACCCGGTTCGCTGGTATGCAGAAAATTGGCAATTGGATGTGATCTCTAATATTGAAGTAGAGATCAGGTTCAATGACAAGCCAGGAGTTAACGAGGTGGAGGGATATAATGGATACTCCCCGGTTTTTACCAATTTGTATGAATCCATCATTTCCAATTTCGACTATTACCGTCGGGCTGACACTCCACCAGTAAACCCCAGGATCCTTCTCATTCACGGTAACAACAATGATCAATCATTTATATCGAAGCTGACGGGGTTTGTCTCTTGGAAACGGCAGAAAGGCTATGATGTGAACGCTGTCAGTACGTCAATTGCCGGAACCACGAATTCTGCAATAAAGAACTACATCCAGCAACAGTACAATAATCCTGCCACGCGTCCCGATTATATCATTCTTCTGGGTGACACGAACGGCTCATTCGCTATTCCAACGTTTTACGAGACATTCAGCTCTTACAATGGACCCGGTGACTATCCCTATACCTACCTTGCCGGTTCGGATTATCTGGGTGACTGTTACATCGGCAGGATATCAGCGGAGAACCTCACCCAGCTCGATCTTCTCTTCACCAAGATCTACTTGTACGAAAAGAACATCAATATCAATCCAACGGCGGTTACCTGGCTGGATCGCATGTTACTGGTGGGTGACTCCTCTTCATCAGGTATATCCACAATCTACACCAACAAGTTCGTCAAAGAGATCGCCCGCCGGGCTAATCCGAGCTATACATTTAACGAGGTCTATACGAGCAATTTTGCCTCCCAGATGAATCAGGCGATTAACAATGGAGTGGGCTTTTTCCATTATCGAGGATTCTACGGAGTAAGTGGTTGGAACCCATCTGAAGCTCTGGTTAACGGATCCAAGCTTAATCATGCGGTTTTTCTTACTTGCTCAACCGGCGACTTTGCCAATCAAACCTCAACCGCGGAATCATTTGTTCGGTTGGGGACCAGCGCCCAGCCCAAAGGTGGCTTGACTGCTATCGGGATGTCAACTTCAGGCACACACACCCTCTTTAACAACTGCCTTTCTGCCTCCATTTTTGACGGGATCTTCACCCATAAGATGCGGACGATGGGAGAGGCACTGCTCAACGGACGACTCTATTTGGCAAAGGTTTACGGAAATTCACATCCCAGTCAGGTGGGAAGCTTTGCCCATTGGTGTAATCTGATGGGCGACCCCACCGTGGAGGCTTTTGTCGGTATTCCTTCCGCTATGGTGCTTGAAATGCCGGCGACCATTCCCTATGGGACAAGATTGGTCGATATCACCGTCAACGATGGATTGGGCGACCCGATCGGAGCAGCCTCTGTGACATTGTTCCATACCACGCAGGCAACAGTAGTAGCCCGTGGCTTTACTAACGCAGAGGGTCTAATCAGCTTGTCAATACCTTTGAACCTTAGTGGTGAAATGATCGTCACAGCAGCCAAGCATGATCATAAACCGGTTCAGGAGACCATGCTGATCGATCCAGATGGTTCTCTGGTTTTTAGTAGCTTCAATCTGATCGATGATAATACTGGCGGTTCTGTCGGAAACGGAAATTCTCAAGCTAATGCCGGTGAAACAGTTGCGCTTTATGTATCCGTGAGAAACACAACTTCCCAAGCTTTATCCGGAGTATCAGGAACCATTGTCTGTGATGATCCAAATATCACGCTCACCCAAGCAGATATTGCCTTTGGTGGTGTTCCGGTTGGTGGAACGGCGATAAATGCTCTCCCGGTCTTGTTCTCAATGGCTAATAGTCTTCCTGTGAGCCATGATATCAGATTCCAGATGATTCTTACCGATGAAAACAATGCTACATATACCGGCGTGTTTCATTGTGGTTCCAGCAATTCTATATTGGTACCGGAACAAATTATCGTAAGCGGGGGGGCTAACAACATACTTGACCCGGCAGAGTATGGCACGATTAGCATAACCATCCGGAATCAGAGTAATCTGCCGGTGAGCGGCATCCAGATTCATGTTCAAGCCCTCAATGACATGTTGCAGATCATCAACCCGGATGTATACTATGGAGATGTGGGTGCTCTGCAGGTGGTTTCTCCGGCCAGTCCGATCAATGTTTATGCCCGTCCCAATCTCATCGCCGGCATGCAGATACCGTTACAACTGACGATCTATAACAATGACGGGTTCCAACAGATCCGCTCGATTAACCTGCCCATCGGCAGTCCCACCCAGAATACCCCATTGGGTCCTGATGCCTATGGATACTTCATCTACGACGTTACTGATACCACATATCCTGATTGTCCCACTTATGAATGGATCGAGATCTGTCCTTCCCTGGGTGGGGCTGGTACTGCGTTATCGCTTTCTGATCAGGGTTCCGCCACCGAAGAAGGAGATACGGTGGGCAGCCAGTCATTGGCGGTGGTCAATCTGCCATTTTCTTTCCGGTTCTATGGCATCGAATACACGCAGATCACGGTCTGTTCAAACGGTTTTATAGCATTTGGGTTAACTGAGAATGCGGACTTCCGTAATTACCGACTGCCCGGTGCCCTAGGTCCCAGTCCGATGATTGCCGCCTTTTGGGACGATCTGATCATTCTGGGTGATGGAGCAGTGTACAAATACTATGATCCAGATAACAATATCTTTGTAATCCAATATCACAAACTGCGCAACGGGTACGACCGCACATCGGAAGAGACCTTCCAGGTCATCTTTTACAATCCCCTGTATTATCCCACCGGTCTCGGGGACGGGAAGATCAAGATCCAATATAAGGTATTTAATAATATCGACATAGGCAACACCGCATCCAATTATACGCACGGAAACTTCTGTTCGATCGGGATAAAAGATCACACCAATACCCAAGGGCTGGAATACACGTTCAACAATCAGTATCCCACCTGCGCCGCTCCCCTGACGCATCAAAGAGCGCTGATGATCACCACGGTTCCTGTACTCCATGTCAATGCCTATCTGGTTCTAAGCGAGGTGATCATTAACGAGTCCAATCAAAATCAGATCATAGAGCCGGGTGAACTGGTGGAATTGGGTATCAAACTCAGTAACATGGGACTGTCAGGGGCTACGGACGTCAATCTCACCGCGGTGGTCTTCAACCAATATGTCAGTGTGGTCAGTGATACAACCTCGTATGATGACATTGCCGGCAGTGGTTTTGGGATGAATCGCTTTCCTATTGTTCTGCAGATTTCGCCCCATGCTCCCAATGACCTGTCGGTCAGCGTTATGTGCAATATCACGATCGATGGCAATTCCTGGCAATATCCGCTCAATCTGGTGATCCGCAAACCGGTCGTAACTTTCACGGACTTCTATATCAATGACCTGCAGGGCAATAGCGATGGCATAGCTGATCCCGGCGAGGCGATGAAACTGATCATCAATATCTCCAATCCTTCTCTGGTTGACGTCTCAGGGGTGACCTGCAATGTGTTCTGTCCCGACCCATTATTGACCTTCTCCAACCCCACTTACGCAATAAACCGTATCCCCACCGGTAATTCCATGCAAGCGGTCTATGACATCGCCTTATCGCCCAGTGCGGTGATCGGCAATGCCTTTGTCATCCAGGCAAGTTTGAGCGGGACGAGTTTTACTCCGGTCAACGGTTCGTTTCAGATCCGTTGTGGTCTTGCCAGCTTGGAAGGGGACTTTGAAAACAACAACGGCGGCTTTACTCCACTCCCGGCAACCAATGGCTGGCAATGGGGGGTCTCCAGTTATGCCGGTGCCCATTCCGGTGCAAAGGTTTGGGGGACGATGCTGAATGACAATTATGGGGCAAATGCCAATTACACTCTGATCTCACCCGAAATTTACATTGGATCCAATGATTATCTGGAGTTTTATCATCGTTATGCGATTGAGAATTATTACGATGGCGGCAATGTAAAGATCTCCACCAACAACGGCCAGTCCTGGACGCTGATCCATCCGGTGGGCGGGTATCCGGTTTCGGACATTTACTCACTTGGTGAGCCCGGTTACTCTGCTTATCAGATCCCCTGGACGCAGGCAAGATTTAATCTGGGGAGTTATGCCAATCAATCCGTGCGTTTCTGCTGGACTCTCCGTAGTGATTATATGGTGCAGTATCAGGGCTGGTTCATCGATGATGTGACCACCTCGAACCATACATTTGGCACCGCAATGCTGACCGGTTCAGTTTCGCTCAGCGATCCCAACGGCGAATTGGATCAGACGATCGTGAGCAATCTGGCTGGCTTGTGGGGGACTCATCCTGATGCGGATGGGAATTTCTCACTGTTTGTTCCCTATGGGATCCATTCCTTCAAGGTGACACAACCCGGCTACAAGAGTGCGGTTTCACCATCACTTACGATGATCGCCTCCAATCCGGTTCACCTGTTCGATGCCCAGTTGCTCCAATACACACCGGTTACCCATCCCGTTTTTAACATTGACCAGAATGAACTCCTCATCCACTGGACGCCACCGCTGGATCCCGTCCTGCCTCTTGGCGGTTATAAGGTCTGGCGTCGCCTGAATGCCGGAGCATACGAAATGGTCGCTCTCAGGGATGTTCCATATTACAATGAGACGCTCTCGGTCTTGGGGACATACCACTATTACATCGCCGCCTGGTATCTGGACGGGGGCGAGAGTTTGGCATCCGCCACCTTATCGTTCTCCTATCCCTATACCGATAATGACGATCCTGTCAATCCTCCCGGGGTGACAATGCTCAATGCCAATTACCCCAATCCATTTAATCCTTCGACCACGATATCGTTCTCGCTGAAACAAAGAGACCGGGTAAAACTCAATATCTACAACCTGCGCGGGCAATTGGTCAAAACCATGATCAATGGCGAGCAGGATGCCGGGATCCATCGGGTGATCTGGGATGGAACCGATTCCAGCAACCGCAAGGTGAGCACCGGGATCTATCTCTACCGACTGGAAACAAGCGATTATACATCCACCCGGAAAGCGATGCTGATCAAATAAACAACTGCACAGAAATATAGTTAAGCTAAGACAAGCCTCACTGCTGCCGCTCAGAAGACCGCATGGAGGTTTTTTCTTATCGTGCCTGACCTGGCATTGACCGTCTCATTTTGAGTTCGGGCTCTGGATCAGATCACTGGGGGTAGAGCTGTTGGATTAAGGTGCGCCGCAAAGCTGAGTTTCGGTGAGTATCCTTATGGGGCTACCGAAATCCCTTCGGCAGAGGCTACGCAACTGCCTTCTATAAATGACCAGTGGCTTTTTATACCAAAATGACATTGCCACCTCCGGATTCTTCCGCACAATTGGTGACCCACTCATTTCATTATGAAAGCGAGCCCTTTTTATCTACAGTCGGTTTTACCGCACTTTCGCCTCGAGATCGCTTCGAGTCTCGAGGCGATCTCGAGGCGAACTCAAAGCAAAGACGCAGTAAAAGATCAGGTAATTGAGAGGTTGAGACCATGCAGATAATGATGAGTGATAGGATTATGGTTTCGCCGTGATGTCCAGTCCTCGGGAGACTGGGCTGCCAATCTCCGAATTGACACAGCCATCTCATTAATATGTCATTGTAGAGCATCTGATCTCTGGTGTAATTCGGAGCTCGCCACCCAAAATGTGAAATGACGCCATCCGGGAGCAGATTATCTGCCCAGAACTTATCCTACTTCTATGCCACCTTATACTGTCTGCAGTACAACCTTCATGATCAGGGGACAATGACGGGATTGGGCACGCTTGTTGTCCGATTATACTATCAATAGCGTAGAACGTGACAGCAAGAAAAAAGCGGATACGTCAGCAAGACGTATCCGCTTGAATGAATGAGTGGATTTTATTTGGAGAGGACGACCTTTTTGAGCGAGGTCTTGTTACCGGCGGTCATCCTGATCAAGTAAATGCCTGTAGTGCAGTTATTACCATTACTATCCTGACCGTTCCAGACGACGCGGTAATGCCCCGCATGATGGGGAGTATCGATCAATCTGGTCACCATCTGTCCCCGCAGGTTATAAACATCGATCCGGACAGGAGAGCTGACGGTAACGGAGTAGCGGATCGTGGTGGCGGGATTGAAAGGATTGGGGAAGACACCACTGATCTCAGTCGCCAGAGGAATGCCGGGCGTATCGGGGTCTTGGGTTGTATAAGTGATCATGACAGGACC
>VGPI01000092.1 GCA_016875595.1 Candidatus Cloacimonadota bacterium | reverse complement strand
AGCGATGGCTATGAACAAATGAAAAAGGCATACGATGCCGGCTGGGCAGGAGGAGTGATGAAGACCGCCTTTGACGACCTGCCCATCCACATCCCCGGCGAATATATGTTCGTCTTTGATCCCCTGACTTATGCCAATTGCGACAACGTCTCGGAGCATCCCTTGGGCCGGGTTTGCGAGGAGATCAAACGCCTCGTGGCGGAATATCCCGACCGTCTTACCCTGGCTTCAACCGGCGGTCCGGTCACCGGTGATGACAAGGCGGGCAAAGCCGTCTGGCAATCAAACACCCGTAAGCTCGAATCCGCCGGCGTTATGGGCATCGAATACAGTTTGTCCTGTCCCCAGGGCGGCGATGGTACGCATGGCGATATCGTAGCTCAAAATGCTGAGTTAACCGCTAATATCATCGACTGGGTTATGCAGATCAGCGATCCGGATATCCCCAAACTTTTCAAACTCACCGGTGCGGTCACTGCCATCGTCCCCATCATCGATGCCGTCAAAGCCGTCTTTGACCGTTATCCCGGCAAGAAAGCAGGGATCACGCTGGCGAACACCTTCCCATGTTTAGCATTTCGTGAACTGGACCAGGTCGCCTCAGGAAAGCGACCATACGATAAACAAAAGGGCTGGGAGAAGGGCATCATCGTCGGTATGTCCGGCGCCGGGGTTTTGCCGATTAGTTATTTGACCCTTGCCCGTGCCGGCGGCAGAGGCGTCTATATCTCCGGCAATGGTGGAGCGATGGATTACTTGGCGGCGGCGAATTTCCTCGCTCTGGGAGCTGGAACCGTCCAATTCTGCACCATCGCTGAAAAGTATGGCGTCGGCATCATTGACGAACTCCAGTCCGGGCTCAGTTATTACCTGGAAGCCAAGGGCTTACGCTCCGTAGCCGAATTGACCGGCATCGCCCAGCCCCACCCGGTTACCGACTTTATGGATCTGCCACCCAAGCGCAAGAGTTCCACTTTGATCAAGGGCGCTTTGGAAAGACGCCCCTACGAACCAGACCTCTGTGTCCATTGTGGAAACTGCACCCGCTGTCCCTATCTTGCCATTGAACTGGATGCCGACCGGTTACCGCACATTGACCGTGAGAAGTGCGTCGGTTGTTCCCTGTGCGTGCAGAATTGTTTCGCCGGGGCTCTCAGCATGACTTCGGATGAGGATTGACCCGCAACCTGAGGATCGCTGGGTTTTTCTCAACTTGATCAAATCTTAACCGTAGCAGCGTATGATCATAGAGTTCAGAAATAAGGGCGCTTTGGAAAGACGTCCCTGCGATTTAGATCCAATGAGTGTAAAACAGGAAGATCGATGATCAAAGTCCTGTTCGTATGTGTCCACAATTGCGCCCGCAGTCAGATGGCGGAGGAGTTGCTCCGTAAAGAGATGGGCGCTTTGATCTGTGACAACCGGTTGTTCGTCAAACCCACGGCTGGAGGCAGAGAATTTCTGCGGGAAGTGGAAGAGGGTCAGTCCTATCCTGGTGCCAACATGTGGTTTCTGATCCCCGAAGAAGATTGGGACGATACTTTGCGTCTGATGGAACTGCAGCGGTCACGTTGCAGGAGGTGCCGCTACCCCAAAAGTAAAGCAAACCGATAGCTGGGCTACCAATCAGGTAGATCCCGGCAGATTTTTGTTTACAATTATCCCCGATCGTAAAAGGTCAACCCAGTGGAGGTAATATGAACGAACGAAACTATGACTCCGATCAGCAATCTCGCCGGATATATGAGACCGGAAGGGAGGAAGCACCCGTCATCACGCTGGGTGAATGGATCGGCATCTTTTTCTTGTTGATGCTGCCTATTGTCAATCTGGTGCTGCTTTTTATCTGGGCTGTCGATGCCCAGGGCAATCCCACCCGGCGAAATTTTGCCCGTGCCTATCTGATCTTCATCGGTATCGGTATCCTATTTGCTGTTTTATTGATGGGAATGATGGCGGGATTGGTGATGCGCCTTACCGAACACATGGTTTACTAACCAAAGGAATTGACAAGTACTGGAGAAATGTATGAAATACCTGGACATAGCGATTGAGACCGCTCTGGCGCAGGGTGCGGGTTATGCTGATATCCGTATCCAGCGTGACACTTCGCAGGTGATCTACCTGCTGAACCGGAGCATCAAATATGCCGTTAATGACGTGGAACACGGTTATGGCATCCGTGTATTCAAAGGTGGTGCCTGGGGCTTTGCGCATTGCAACCGCTTTGATGACAGGACGGTGGCGGACACCGCCCGGCGCGCCTGTGAGATCGCCGCTCTTTCCGCCAAAGTGAAAAAGGGCGCAGGTCTCACCCTGGCACCGGAACGCAGTTACATAGCCACATACAAAACGCCCGTAGCGATCGATCCCTTTGATATCAGCATGCGCGAAAAGGTCGATCTGATGCTGGAAGTGAACCGCACAATGCTCAATTATGACGGCATCCGCCAGGCGGTATTCTACCTCATTATCCACAAATGCGAGAAACTCTTTGCCTCCACCCTCGGCACCCGGCTGGATCTGACCACCCAACTTGTCGATCCCATGATCACTGCCACTGCCGTTTGGGAGGGCGATAGCCAGAGCCGCACTTTTGACGAAGGCGGCAGAGCCACCGGTTGGGAATGGATCCAGGCACTGGATCTGACCGACAAGGCAAAACAGATCGCCGAGGAAGCATTGATCAAGGTCAAGGCTGATACCCTCGGAGAAGAACAGCGGCGTACCCTGATCCTCGATCCCAATCACCTTGGCTTGACCATGCACGAATCGGTCGGACATCCCACCGAGCTTGATCGGGTGCTGGGCTGGGAAGCGGATTTTGCCGGCATCTCCTTTGCCACACCCGAAAAGCTGGGCAATTACCAGTATGGCTCGCCCATCGTGAATTTCATGGGAGACAATACCCTCGCCGAAGGGCTTGCCACGAACGCCTTTGACGACGATGGCGTACCGGCACAAAAGTGGTTCATCATCAAAGACGGCATCCTCAAGGAATACGGCAGCACCCGCGACACCGCACCCCAGATTGGACTTGCTCACAGCCGTGGTTGCAACCGTGCCACCAGCTATTACAACATGCCGATCAACCGCATTCCCAATCTGTATCTGCAGCCCGGCAAAGAACCGCTCACTCCGGCGGAAATGATCGCCGCTACCGATGACGGCGTTTATATCCAGGGTCGGGGAAGTTTCTCCATCGACCAGCACCGGATCAATTTCCAATTCGGCGGCGACTTCTTCTGGGAGATCAAGGATGGCAAGCTCGTCCGTCCCCTCAAAAAAGTCCTTTATAAATCCTGCAATCCGGAGTTTTGGAATGCCTGCGACGCCATCTGCGACGAACGCTTCTTCCGTCCTTTCGGTGTTATCAATTGTGGCAAGGGACAACCCGGCCAGACCGGCAGAATGACGCATGGTGCTGCTCCAGCCAGATTCCGCAATATCCGCGTGGGAGGTTCACAATGAACGCACAACAGATCCTGGAATACATCAAACAGCACTGCACCGCGGATGACTGGACGATCACAATCAATGAAAAGGACAGCCACGAGACCCGCTTTGCCCAAAACTCCATTACCCAGCACATCGCCGGCTCCAATATCGAAGTGGCGCTGCAGGTCTCCTTTGGTGATAAAACCGGCGTCGGCAATATCAACCAGACCGATGCCGAGTCAATCAAGAACTTGATCGAGACCGCGGAGACGATGGCAAAACTGAATCAGCCCGATCCGGAATTCATGCCCTCCTGCCCGGCAGCGGATCTGCCACAGGTGCTTAACCGTTCCGAGGCGACGCTGCAGCTTGCTCCGCAAGAGATGGTGGAACTCGTCAGACAGTCCATTGCCAATGGCGAAAAACACCCCGCCCAGGTATCCGGCATGACCGAGAAACACCGGTACTATAGCATCCTGTGCACGTCAAATGGCTTTTACGGCGAATGCGAAAGCACCGAATTCGGTCACTCCATGACTATGAAAAAGGATGCCGTCGAGACCAAGGTCGCTTATTCCGGCAAGGACTATGCCCGTTTTGACCTTAACCAATGGCTGGACCAGCTTAATTCTCAGTTCAATTCGCTGTCCGCTCCCCATGTATTTGAACCGGAACGCATTGCGGTAATCCTGCGTCCCGCTGCTGTGCAGGAATTCATCGGCTACATGGGCTGGATGATGAGCCGCCGGTATGCTGACGAAGGAATCACTCCCTACACCGACAAACTCGGCACGGATTTCTTTGGCTCGAATTTCAGCATGGTCTCTACGTTGAAGGATGATGAGCTTTATGCCTCTCCCTACTTTCATGGCGGCATCCCGTCAGTGGAATTTGACTGGGTAAAGAGAGGCAGCTTGTTCACTTTGCCGACCGATCGCTTCTGGGCAAAGAAGACCGGAAGCTCGCCCAGCACCAGTTACAACTTGTTCATTCCCGGAGATGGCGTGAGCGAGGAAGAGATGATGAAAAAAGCCGGCAGAGGCATCATTATCAATAACTTCTGGTACATCCGCACGGTCGATATGAAAAGCGGCGAATTCACCGGCATGACCCGTGACGGCGTGCTCTACTTTGAAGACGGGATCATCCGTCATGCCATCAATAACCTGCGCTGGAACGAGATTCCTCACGAAGCCACGCGTCGCATCCTTGCCAGCGGTGTCCCGATCCTGACTTCGCCGGACACCAAAGTGCCTGCCATGCTCATCGCTGACTTCAATTTTGTGGATAAAACTGACTTTTAGAATAAATTGATTGACAGATATGGACAGCGCTGATTCATGGCGTCGAGATTTAACATTCCCGAGCCGGTTCCTTATTTTCAGACGGGGAAGACCTTAGCCAGAATGTATAAATCCCCTATAAAAATAAGGAGATGACCCATGGCCGACAAAAACTTGGTTTGCAAGGACTGCCAGCGTGAATTCATTTTCACCGAAGGTGAACAGGAATTCTACAAAGAAAAGGGATTGCAGAACGAACCCCAACGTTGTCCTGATTGCCGCAAGGAAAAGAAGCGTCAGCGTTTTGGCAGAAACCGTTACAATCAGAACTAAACTTTTGATTATCAACGGCAGTTTGAAAGCCCCGGCCCAGCGTGGACGGGGCTTTCTGCTTATGCTGTGCGTCTGGCATAAATTGTGCACTGTCTAATTGAAAACCCACGGGAGTAACCCATGACAAGATCATTGATGTTTCTGATCATTATCCTGGCGGCAGCTTATATCCTGCCGGTCAGAGCCCGGTACGTCTATGACCTGAGAGCCCCCGCCGATCCTGCTTTGTATCGGGAGTTGCACTCCAGGGCAGAAACCAATATCAAATACCTACCATCCCCCCTACGCAAGCAATACCGCAAGCTGTTGAAGACCAAACCGGACATCCTGATGAGCTTCCTGATCGCCTATGAGCCCAGTGCCAAGCTTGCCCAAGCCGATCCGGCGCAGGTCCTCGAAAACTATATCGAGATCATAGAGCTGACCCGCCGGCGCCCGATGAATTACACCCTTCCCTTTTTCCTGTCCTATATCGCCAAGCAGACCGTTTCCGACGAGCGCATCACTCCCTACCGCGGGATCATGCTGGATGACGGCTTGCGCCGGGTGATGGCGGAGGCAAAGGACGACGTCGATCTCTACCGCAAGGTGAGTTTATGGTGTGTGGAACGCCTGAAATTCCAGCCCACCTCCGGACGGGATCAGACCCCGCTGGATGTCACACAGCGTTCCTTGCTCGGTCGTTGCGAGGAAATGCAGATCCTGTTCGTCGCTGCCTGCCGTACGGTCGGATTGCCATCCCGACCTGCTTCCGTTTCCTGGTGGGCGCATATTGACAACAACCATGCCTGGGCAGAGGTATTTCTCGATGGCAAGTGGTATTACACCGGCGATATGGACTCTGCCTACCATCCCAATCAGACCTGGTTCAGCGGACTGGTGGACAAGACCGTGATGGTCTTTGCCAGCGGTACGATGGCGGATACGAGCGACGAAGTACTCAGCACCGATACTTACGGCTCATTGATCAATTCCACCGTCCATTACAGCGAAGGCAGATCCCGGACGCTCAAGCTCAGTTTTGTAGATGCGGATCACAAACCCATCCCCCAAGCCATTTTTGCCGTCATGGTCTATAACTGGGGGCAATTGCGCCCCCTTTGCCAGCTCCGCGCTGATCAGACCGGGACTTTTAACCTGCGTGTCGGACGCGGTGCATTCTATATCTCCGCTCTCCACAAACCGGAGAAGGATGCCGGCATCAAAGCGCTGCAACTGATCCCATCCTCAGATGAGACGGAGATGGAGGTGACCATCGTGCTCCGGGACGCACCTTTGGAAGCCCAGAATGCCCTGTTGGAATACCCCGCCAACGCAGTGGACTGGAAACAAGCCCCACCGGAATGGACGCAAGCCGCCCAAGCTGCCAAG
This sequence comes from Candidatus Cloacimonadota bacterium, assembly GCA_016875595.1. Lineage (GTDB taxonomy): Bacteria > Cloacimonadota > Cloacimonadia > Cloacimonadales > Cloacimonadaceae > VGPI01. Next base: position 1,416 of record VGPI01000092.1, on the reverse strand, counting down.
GAGAACTGGCAAAGCAAGGAGGACGGAATTTCGATGATTTCCGCTCCGGATTTCGCAGAGTCCCCGACCCCGGGTTTTATGTCGCTATTGCGCAAGTGCCGGAACAACCAGGCAGAATTCCTCGCTTTTTCCCGCATCCATTATCCTTTGGATAGTGATTTCTTGGCGTTTATGGCGGATTTTGACGATAAGTTCTGCTGGCAGGCGGATCGCCGGCAGTGGGAAGTGTTTTACCTCTACTATCTCGATATGAAGAACCGGGCGGCGGATCTCTCTCCCCATGAGCAATACTACCTGCTCAATCCTTCCGTTCATTACGAAGAACTCCCCCGTCCTTTCCGGATCAAACGGAGAGAGTCACTATATCCCGCCGAGTTTCTCAGCAGGGCGACCGATCCGCAGCAGATCGTCAAACAGACCATCGCCCGACTTGCCAAAAAACATAAGATCAATCCAGCCAAAGCATTGGACGGCTTGCTCTCCCTCGATGCCGTTCTGAGGCAAAAACACCTGACCTCCTATCAATTCAAGATGCTCTGCATTTCTGCCCTGCGTGCCAACGGCATCCCTGCCGAATATGCCCGCATCCCCGATGTGATCAATATCTTCCTTGAGGGCAAATGGCAGTATTATGACGTGGTCCAGAATCAACTGATGCAGACAGCCACGGCGGAGGGCTCCAGCCGTCCGGTCATTCTCATGCTCACCGATACCGACGGCGAAACCCTGACCCTGACCGAGGAACAGATCAGTATGACCATGCTTCGCAACGGTTTGTTCTATGCCCTCAACCAGGGATTTGAACACCTGGAGGACGGCAGCTACCGGGGCGAGTTTCCCAATGAGGAACTCTACCTCCAGATCGGCTACCGCAGTTCGGACAGCATGACCGGACTTCAACTCATCCCGATCGCCAAAATGGATGCGCTTTCCACCAGTGAACAGATGGTTCCGCTGGACCTGCATCTGACTCTCCGCCACTATCCCCGCCGTTGGAACGATGCCGAGGACGGGCTCGAACCACTCTTGAGCGAACTCGGCGGCTATGATGTATCCATCTTCGTGGTCGGAAATTACAATACTGAGAACTGCATCCGCATTGCCCAACGACTGCAAAGCACAGAGCAGACCTTCCTCTGGATCGGACATGAACCGCAGGACATGAAACTGATGCGTTACCTCGTCTCCCCCGCCTGGCAGGAATTGATCATTGAACATCCCGGCATGGCGGTTGCCACTCTCACGCTCGTTCGCGACAGCAAAGGCGAATGGCAGATGTATCAGGGCATCTGGGAGAACCTGCCGCTGGAGTGACAACTGCCAATCTGGCAAGCTGTTAGCTGGCTCCGCTCTGCCCTCTCCCTTGTCTGCCTGCCCTGATCAAGCGATTATCCCCCCTTAATCAAGCGTTAATTG
>VGPI01000091.1 GCA_016875595.1 Candidatus Cloacimonadota bacterium | reverse complement strand
TTTTTGCAAGCGGTGCATGAGGTAGTGGAATCAATATGGGATGTCTATATCGAGAATCCCAGATTTGTCAAAGGCAATATCCTGGAAAGGATCGTGGAGCCGGAACGCGTCCTCATCTTCCGTGTACCCTGGATGGACGACAAGGGTGTTGTACATGTGAACCGGGGTTACCGGGTGCAGTTTAATAGTGCCATCGGTCCTTATAAAGGCGGCATCCGTTTTCACCCCAGCGTAAATCTGTCCACCCTCAAATTCCTGGGCTTTGAACAGATCTTCAAGAACAGTTTGACCACCCTGCCCATGGGCGGAGGCAAAGGTGGCTCGGACTTTGACGCCAAAGGTAAATCCGATGCCGAGATCATGCGCTTTTGCCAGGCATTTATGAGCGAACTATTTCGTCACGTGGGTCCCAATACTGATGTTCCCGCCGGAGACATCGGCGTGGGCGGACGCGAGATCGGATATATGTATGGCATGTACAAGAAACTTGTCAATGAATTCACCGGCGTCCTGACCGGCAAAGGACTTAATTGGGGTGGTAGCTTGATCCGTCCTGAAGCTACCGGTTATGGCGTGGTGTACTTTGCGGAAGAAATGCTCAAAACCCATAATCAGACCTTTGAAGGAAAGAAAGTAGCCATCTCGGGGTTCGGTAACGTTGCCTGGGGTGCGGCGCAGAAAGTGAACGATCTGGGTGGCAGGGTCATCACCCTTTCCGGTCCTGACGGTTATATCCTCGACGAGGAAGGGATCAGTGACGACAAGATCGATTATATGTTGGAGCTTCGCGCCTCCAACAATGACCGCGTCATAGATTATGTGGACAGGTATCCCAATGCCCGGTTCTTTGAAGGCAAACGCCCCTGGGAAGTCCCGGTCGATGTGGCTCTGCCCTGTGCCATTCAAAACGAACTGGATGTCGAAGATGCCAGAAATCTGGTCCAGAATGGCTGTATCTGCGTCAGCGAAGGTGCCAATATGCCCTGCACCCCGGAGGCTATTGAGGTATTCCTGAAAGCCAGGATACTCTATGGTCCAGGTAAAGCAGCCAATGCCGGTGGCGTATCCACATCCGGTCTGGAAATGACTCAGAACAGCATGCGGCTGAATTGGTCACGCAGCGAGGTGGATAGCAAACTCCATCAGATCATGATCAGTATTCATGAAGCATGCCGGAAATACGGTGCGGAAAGTGACGGTTATACCAATTATGTGAAAGGTGCCAATATCGCAGGTTTCATCAAGGTCGCCAACGCTATGATGGATCAGGGACTGGTATAATAAGTTCAATCTCAGATCTCGGATTATAAGACCTTGAAGATTCAAATTCAAGGTCTTTTTCGATGCCTGAACCGAGAAGCTTCCTTCGTTCACCCGGAGATCTCGTAACCGGTATCCAAACGCTGGTCTGGGACCTATTCAAACAGTTGATATCCACTACTTTCACCTCAGTCCGGTTAAAAGCATGCATCAGATATGTCGCCGGAATCCTTATCCATGACGTCAGGTTAGTTCATGGCATTATCCGACTGTGCTCATAGATCAATTCCTTTGCTTTCGCCTCGAGATCGCTTCGAGATCCCTCGAGTGCTCGAAGCGATCTCGAAGCGATCATGAGACAAAACCAAGGCATTCTATCCGGTAACTCCTCCGGGCGAGTTTTCGGATTCGGCTTTTATGCGTTAACAGGGAGTTTGGGATCATTGGTCATAACTCGATGCCATAATCACATCCGGGACTCTCACACGAGCGAAATATCCTGCATCCTGTTCCTGTTAAGCCGGATGCATCTGCAGTTTGCGCTCTGCGGGTTTTATCCCGGAAAATAGACAAACTCAGCAAACAGGATCTGATTCCGGAGCTTCGATTCAAGATCATAACCTGGCGCATGAATAATTATCTCGAGCAAAACAATCTGGATAAAACCCGGGAGACATTGGAGAGTTTCGAGCCTCATTTGACAAATGAACTGGGCATCTTATCCAGAATTGAATATCATTATGAAAGGGGAGTTCTCTGATATTCACCGATGGTGATCTTGCTTTGAGTGGTCATACGTTGCATTACATTAACAAAGACATTTATTTCACATCCGATGATGCCGTATTTGCCGCCCTGAACGTTAGCAAGTACGATTCCGGTCCCAGTGAACTCAGTATCCCGCGCCGGTGGGACACCTCTGCCGATTTTACCAATTCGGTGGATGTGACCTTCAGATACCCCACCAGCATATCCACTTCTGAGGAAATGAGCGTCTGGTATAATGATGGCTCATGGAAACTCCTGGGAAATTACCCTGCCACACAGAATGGATCTTATATGTATGTCACGGCTACAGGTCTTACCGATCTGGGCAGCATCACCAAGGAAATCATGCAATGGACTCTGTCCGAAGTGGATCTGCCCCTGCCGGTGGTGCTTTCATCATTCACGGCAACGATCAGCGCTTATGGATTCATTCAGCTTGCCTGGGTGACACATACTGAGACCAATGTTTCCGGATTCCGGATCTATCGCGGAACCTCGGAGTATCTGGACGAAGCGTTGTTGTTGGATACTTTCATCCCCGGAACCAATACGTCGCAGACCCAGAATTACATCTACCGCGATCAGGAGCCGTTGGAGGACGGCACTTATTATTATTGGCTGGAAAGCGCTGATTTTGACGGTACTTCCAGCTTGTATGGACCCGTGATCATCACCTACAATCTCAATGGGTCTTTGAATCCTCCCCCTATTCCCGTGGTGACCGGCATCAACAATGTCTTCCCCAATCCATTCAATCCGGCGACCACCATTAGATTTGCCATGACCACAACTGGTTTTGTACGGATCGGCATCTATAATATCCGAGGTCAGCTTGTCCGCGATCTGGCACATGAGATGCGCACTGCCGGATACCACCATATCCAATGGGACGGCAAGGACGAAAACGGCAATCCCTCCGCCAGCGGGATCTATTACGTCAGGATGAGAACAGCCAACGATCTCTCGGTCAAGAAGATCGTTCTGTCCAAATAGACCTGATCTGCTTATAAAAACGAAGACCACCTTAGCGGGTGGTCTTCTTTTTTCCGCCGTTATACCTTGACACATTTGGAGCAATAAGATTTCAGTGGAAGAAATACTATCAGAGAAGAAGGTAACATGGTTAAGTCATTCAAACACATCATTGTGCTGATAGCGTCGCTGTTCATGATGGGTGTAGTTACTGCTCAGAGCATGGACAACTATCTGAGAACACCGCTGCCCATTGATCCCAGTTTAAAGATCGGCACACTGCCCAATGGGCTTACGTATATCATCAAAGCCAATCCCCAACCGGCAAAACGGGCTGAACTGCGCCTATTCGTCCAAATCGGTTCGGTGGATGAGGACGATGATCAGCTCGGTCTGGCACATTTTACCGAGCATATGGTTTTCAAGGGGACGAAAAGCTACACCAAGCAACAAATCATCCAGTTTCTCAATTCGATCGGGATGGGCTTTGGCGGCGGGTTGAACGCCATGACCTCCCGCGAGTTTACCCTTTACACTCTTTCCGCCCCCACCGACAAACCGGAAGCGCTGGACAAGGCGTTTCACATCCTCTCTGAGATGGGTCTGGCAGCCACCTTCGACGAAAAGGAGCTGCAAGAGGAACGCGGCGTTATCATTGAGGAATGGCGTATGTATCAAGGCGCTTCGGAAAGGATCCAGGATCAGGTGCAGAACCTGATCTTTGCCGGATCACGATATGCTCAGCGGACTCCCATCGGCACTTATGAGGTCTTGAGCACTTTCACCCGAGAACAAATCCTCCGCTTTTACCAGGATTGGTATCGTCCCGATCTGCAAACGCTGCTGATCGTGGGAGATTTTGATCCGGTGGCGGTCGAGCAGACCATTTTCAAATACTTCGGTGCATATCCCGCAGCAGAAAATCCCCGTCCCAAAGTGTCTTATCCCGTGCCTGTCCATGTAGAGCCGGCAGCTATCGTCGCCATCGACGATGAGATGTCCTACACCTCGGTCGATCTGATCTGGAAGCATGATCCACTGCGGGTGAATACCCTCGGCTCGTATATGCAAAAGACGCTCATCAATCAGGGCATCAGTATGCTGAACACCCGGCTGGATGAACTATCCCGCAGTGGAAATCCACCTTTTTCCTATGCTTATGCCAATTTTTCACCTCTTACCCAGACCCGTTCCGCTCTCGAGCTGGGAGCTTATTGTCCTGAGGACAAAGTTGAAGAGGCGATCCAGGCGCTGCTCACTGAGGTGCAGAGAATCAAACAGCATGGCTTTACCAGCGGCGAACTGGGCAGATCCGTCTTGAGCACCAGGACCCAGTTGGAACGCCGCGTGGCGGACAAGGACAAGGAACTCTCCTCCCGCCTGGTCTGGTCATTTCTTATGCCCATTGTATATGGCGACACTATGCTCGGTCCCGAACAGCAGCAGCAATTCTTTGAGATGTTCTCGCCCTATATCACCGTCGAGGACATCAATGGTATCTTTTCCGAACTCTTCACCGCAGAAAACTTCAATATCACCGTTACCGGACCCGCCAAAGCAGGGCTCACCTATCCCAGTAATGAGGAACTGATCGCCCAGCGCGCTTTGGTGGAGGCGATTCCGGTAACCGCTTATGAGGATAGAACCTTGGAAGAACCACTGATGGCGGACATCCCCAACCCCGGCAGGATCGTCAAACAAAGAACACTCAAGGACTCCGGCATCCGCTATTTGCAGCTTTCCAACGGGATCAAGGTCTATGCGCTCAAGACCGAACTCAAGAACAATGAAGTCCTCTTCAATGCCTTCAGCCGGGGCGGTATCTCTGCTTTGGCGCCTGAGGATGTGATCGCTGCCCGGATTGTCGGTGATCATATCATCCAATCCGGTTTTGGCGAATTTGACAAGACCACTCTGGACAAGCAACTGGCGGGTCATATTGTCCGCATCAATGCCGATATCCAGCTTTACAGCGAAAACCTCAGTGGAAATTTCGTTCCCAAGGATATGGAACTGGCGTTCCAGATGATCTACCAGTATATGACCAATCCCCGCCGCAGTCAGGACAGCTTCATTTCCTATATCAGCAAGCAGCGCACCTTTGTGCAAAACTCGCGTCTCGATCCCCAGTCGGTCTTCTCGGACTCGCTGGAAGCAGTTTTATCGGGATATCATCCCTACACCAGATCAACCAGCGTGGAAGAATTGAACCAGGTGACGTTGGATCAGGTGATGCGCATCTTCCATGACCGCTTTGGTGATTTTTCTGACTTTACCTTCATCTTTGTCGGCAATTTTGATGAGCGGAAACTGCAGGATTACTGCCGGATCTATCTGGCGAACCTGCCAACGATGAAACGGAAGGAAAGCTTCCGCAACCTCCGGATCACGCCGCCCAAGGGACAGGTGCAACGGATACTATATCTGGGCCGCGATGAGAAATGCCTGGCAGTTATGGTTTCCATTGCCAAAGCGAAGTATTCCGCCCAGACGCGGATCAACCTGCAGGCATTGGATATGCTGATGTTTGAGAAACTCCGGGTGAATATCAGAGAGAGCCGCAGCGGTGTCTATGTCGCTCAAACCATGTCCCAACTGAACAAATACCCCAAAGGCAGGAGCTCGATCCTGACCATTCTGGCTTGCGCCCCGGATCGCTATGATGAACTGCTCGATGCCTGCATCGCCACCATGGATAGCATCAGGGCTGGGCTGGTGGCGGATGCTGACGTCCAGTACGTTCACTCCACCCTGCAGAAAAACCTGGAATCCGACGAAGCCAGAAATTCCTATTTTCTCGATGAGATCAGAGAAAATCTGTGGAATGAACTGCCCGCCGATGACTACCTGAATGCCCGCCGGAGGATCAGGAAGATCACCCGGCAGAGCATCGTCAAAACCGCTCGACAATATATGACCCATCACCGGGATCTGATCAAACTGATCAGTTTACCCCTCGTGCGGCCTTGATCCTTCCCTGGTAGCTGCCTGCTTCAGCAAAGCCGGCAGCAGATCAGATTAACGGACACCGACCGGATGAACTGCGGTCGGTGTCTGCTTATTATCCTCTGTTCCCGGGGGCGTGATCCAAAAGGCGGATCACGATCCGGTGGGACATGATCGATCCGGTCAAACAACCTCACCCTTACAACAATTCAATGGCGACATAACGATTAACGAGATAGAGCGCGGCGGCTATGATGGCAAAAGTGATCATCCAGAACACCTGTTTCTTGCGGAACCGGACGATCCGGATGTCACTGGCTGCCATCTCCGGCTTGATCCTGAACGATCGAATCAGCAACTGCAAATTGATGATAAATCCGATGAGCAGGAATATGGCTGAACTGGCAATCATTGCCGCCCGATAAATCCCGTAAAAATCTCCCCAATAGGAGCTGTCGTTGGCCAGAAAGAAAATCACCGAGATCAGTCCAGAGATATTGGTAAGCAGGAATAGGTATTCATAGCCCATGATATACTCGAGTACCCGGATCTCTCTGGTATCCACATTAACTTCTGCCATAACAAGCACGAGCATGACCATCATATTCAGCAGAAAGACAATCGACCGGATATAATAGACCCTCAATATCCACAATACCCACGGCTGTTGCCAGAAACTCATCGTTGGGGCTATGCCCACCTCCGCTGCTGGCGACTCCACCTGCTCTGTGGATGGCTGACGATGTGACGCTTGCCGTGGTCTCTGCCAATCGGTAGGGCTGCCCATGATCGCTCCCAGGATCTCAGCCGCGTCGTAAAAGCGGTGATTGACATCCCGGGCGGTCATCCGTCGCATGATGTCAACTGTGGGTTGTGAGATGAACTGATAGAACTCCCGAGGATCGGGCAGTTCATTACGCACGATCTGCGATTGCAGGGCAAAATCGCTGTCCGTTTGGGTGTTATAGGGCAATTTGCCTGATAACATCTCAAAGAAGGTGATCCCCAAGCTAAAGAGATCGGAGCGGTGATCGATCGTTTTGGGCGTCTGGATCTGTTCGGGAGACATATACAGGATGGTGCCGATATTGCTGCCGGTCGAGGTCAAGCCATGTTCACCCATCACTTTGGCGATGCCAAAATCCAGGATCTTGGCATTGTCAGCATCATCCAGGATGATATTGGAGGGCTTGATATCGCGGTGGATGATGTTCTTGGAATGGGCATAGGACAGGGCTTCCACCAATTGGCGCAGGATATGCAGAGACCTCTGTTCCGGGATCGGACCGGTTCTGGCGATCAAGTCCTTGAGCGTCATGCCGGGCACATATTCCATTATGATCAGCAGTTTACCTTCAAATTCCATCATCGCATGCAGATTCACGATATGGGGATGGGTCAATTGTGCCTGGATCCGCGTTTCCTGCTTGAATCGTTTGATCAGACCCTCGTCGTTAGAAAGTGCTGGATTGAGTACCTTGATCGCCACCATTCTGCCGATCATGGTATCTTCACATTGGTAAACCTCCCCCATGCCACCCTTGCCGATGAGAGATAAAACCTTGTAATGATGGATCATAGCCCCTATGTTTAACATCGGTTGCTCCTTTGTCGATTCTCGTGTATGGATGGGGATTTATCGCCACTAATCTGTCAAGCGGAATGTTCACCACCGGGGCTGAAGCACGATAAAGATATTCCTGTCCTGAGGTGTGACCATCCGCCGGTTGGTGGTATAGCCCGATCTTTCCGCCCGGATCTCGATCCTGTCCACATAAGGATTCCAGAGCGCTGTGTATTCCAGAGGCGACATCCCGATGTATTGCTCATTGGCATAAAGCGCCGTGCCCGGAGGATCGGTGGCGATCGTCACCTGCGTCTTGTAGGTATATTGCGGCGGTTGAGGATAGACCGGATAGGGAGGATAATAGTAA
>VGPI01000090.1 GCA_016875595.1 Candidatus Cloacimonadota bacterium | reverse complement strand
GAAATGATTAGGAAAGTCAAGGATTATCTTCATCCGACCCGGTCAGCAGAGGCAACGCTCTGCCTTTGAAAGCGTGCTACAGACGCCCTGTTAGAAAAGTTTTACTACCCCGTACTTGACAAAATAATCATCTTACTCAATGGTGTGCAGCAAGCGTTTTGTTCCCGATAGCAAACCAAGGAGGATCCGAAGAGGATGACAACACCCGCTCAAGCCAATTTGCGCCGGCAAACGCTCTGGCTGACGCTGACCCTTTGTCTGTTTAGCGCTCTGCTCAATAGCATCAGCAATGACCCGATCCTGACCCTGAATACCGAAATGCACACGGCAAGGATAAAAAGCATCGATACCGATGCTGCCGGCATGGTCCTGCTGACGGTGAGTCGGGCAGTACATCCTTTCAGCAGCTTGTCCCAGGTCATCACAATCCCTTCGCTCTTGTGATCCTGGCAGGCGAATCCCGATAGCAGGATGCTCCCGAGGAAGAGCTTGGGCAATGCCAGCGGAATCGCCCACGAGGTGGGATAGGCAAAGACCAGCAGACCGGTAGCCTTGATCCGATCCTGGATGGATATCAGTTCCGGGGTCAGTTCGATCTTGTCCCTGTGACCCGCCTTCAGATAGGGCACCAGATCCAGGTCGCTGAGTTTAATGACACCGACTACATGCCCCGCCTCAATTCCCCCCCCCCCGATATATTCACCAGCAAGGGCGTGACGGAAGCTCTCTGCCGGGGGGTGAGATTTGATCACTTACAATCCTCATAAGGTCCTCGTAGTAAAAGAGCAAGCCGGAGCTTGCTCTATAGGATATCTATTGCTCAGGGGTAAATGCATCATTTGATATGGAAGTTGTCCAGGAACTGCTGCAGGATGATGGCGCGAGTGGGGTGGCGGAGTTTGCGGAGCGCTTTGTCCTCGATCTGGCGGATGCGTTCACGGGTCACCTGGATGATCTTGCCCACTTCCTCGAGGGTGCGGCGATAGCCGTCATCGATGCCGAAACGTAAGCGGATGACGCGTTCTTCGCGGGAGGTGAGGGTTTTGAGGACGTCATCCACCTGTTTCTTGAGCAAGCTGCGTTCTGCCAACCGTTCCGGAGAGATGATAGTACGGTCTTCGATGAAGTCGCCGAGGATGCTGTCCTCGCTGTCGTGTCCGATCGGTTTGTCCAAGGATACCGGTTCTTTGGAGATGGACAGGATGTTTTTGACCTTTTCCACGTTGATCTCCAGTGCTTCGGCGATCTCTTCCGGGAAGGGTTCGCGTCCCAGTTTTTGCATCAGGCGGCGGCTGGTGCGGTTGATCTTGTTGATCGATTCAATCATGTGTACCGGGATGCGAATGGTTCTTGCCTGGTCGGCGATGGAGCGGGTGATCGCCTGGCGTATCCACCAAGTGGCATAGGTGCTGAATTTGTAGCCCTTGCGATAGTCGTATTTCTCCACTGCCCGCATCAGCCCGGTATTACCTTCCTGGATCAGGTCGAGGAATTCGATCCCGCGGTTGTTGTAACGTTTGGCGATACTGATGACGAGGCGGACGTTGGCTTCGATCATCTCGTTCTGAGCGCGCTCCTTGGTCTGCTCGGCACGTTCGATCTCGCGCAGCAGGAAGACGAGTTCGCTGCCGGTCATCCGGGTTTCCAATTCCACGCGCCGGATCTTGCGCCGGGCGTTCTTGATCTTGCGCAGGGTCTCGATGAAGACGTTGGGATCCATCTTGGTCTCTTTCTGCACGTCGTCAAAGTCCTCTTCGGATTTCTTGGCGCGTCTGCCGTAAGTGCAAATCTCATCGATGGTGTAGCGTTTGATGCGGGTAAGTTCGGTGATGCTCCGGCGGCTTTCTTCAATGCGGTCAACCAGGCTGCGGATCCGATAGACCATCCGCTTGATCAGTTTGTCGTTAAAATTCACTTGGGCGAAAGTGTTGATCAGTATCCCCCGCAATTCATCGATCTCCACCTGCCGGTTGGCAGTGCCGGTCTCATCGAAGTCACAATTGTCGAGGATGGTGCCCACCTTATCGAGGGTGGATTCGTTCTGTTTCAGGATCTCCCGGAATTTGTCGATCAGGCGCAGATCCTGATTCTTGTCGATCCAGGTGCCGAGGTCAACCTTGAAGATCTGATCGAGCCGGACGCGGCGTTCCCGGTAGCGGTGCAGGAAGTTGTACATCTCACGCAGGGTACTGCCGGATTTGAATACATTCTGATTGATCATCCGCTGGTAGGTCTCGATCTTTTTGGCGACGCGGATCTCACCTTCGCGATCGAGCAAGGGCACCCTGCCCATTTCCCGCAGGTACATCCTGACCGGATCGTCATAATAACGCTTGGTCTTGAATTCACGGACTGGTTGAGTCTTGCGCAGGGAAGCGCCGCCTTTGACCACGCGTTTCTCGGTCTCGTCGATGATCTCGATCCCTTCCTGTCCCAGGTCAAAGATAATATCCTCCACCTTGTCGAGGATGAAGGGACTGCTGGGCAGGTTGTCATTGATCTGCTTGAAGGTGATGTATCCGGTTTCTTTGCCCATTTCAATCAACTTTTTGAGGCATTCGTTATATGTTATCATCAAAACTCCTAATCCTGGTTGTCATAAAGGGGTGTCGTAATGACGGCTTTGGTCATCTGGCGGTACTTGCGCATCAGCACTTGCTTTTGTTTGAGTAATTTGGGATCATGCGTCTCTTTGATCTTTGCGTCCAGTTTCTCGATGTCATGCTCGAGTTTGCGGACTATCACCTGATTCAAGGTATCCTCAAAGCGCATATCCGGCAGTTCTGCAAACAGCAGCTCTGCGATCCGCTCGTTCAATTCCGTCTTTTGTTCAATGTCTGCCAGCAGCTTTGCCGGTTCATTGATCTCATTGACCCGGTCCTTTTCACATAAATACTTAAAAATCCGGCGATATTCGCCATTGAAAAAGTAATCTTCAGTCAGCCGGTCGGCAAGTACTTTATAGCAGTTTTTATCTTTCATTGCCAAAATAATGACGTAGCGCTCCTCGATATATCCTTCCAAGGTATGACTGCGAGTGGTGCCGGTGGGCTGGGAGGAACTGAGTTTCAGCTTGCTCAGGAGCGAATTCTCGTTCACCTTGAATGCTTCCGCGATGTTTTTAATCCATTCCCGCCGGCTGATCCCATCCCGGACATTGCGCACGGCATCGATCAATTGGGCGATCTTTTCGGCTTTGGGGATATCCAGTGCTTCATTCTCCGCCATATAATCCGGAAGGTTGCGGGCTGCCTGGATGCGTTCCAGCATCGCATCCTTGCCCATTTCGATCAGATAGGTATCCGGATCCTGATCCTCCGGCAAGCTGACGATCTGCGGCATCAAACCCTTGCTGAGTACGAGCAATGCTGCCCTCACCGCTGCCTTTTGACCCGCCTTGTCGCCATCGTAAAGCATATAGATATCATTGGCATAGCGCGCCAGCAGGTAGATCTGGTCATCGGTCAGAGCCGTGCCGAGTGTGGCGACGCAACCGGCAATTCCGGCTTCAAAGAGCCGTAAAAAATCGAAATAACCCTCACAGATGATCGCCTTATCCGCCTTGCCGATCTCATACTTGGTCTTGAAGAGCCCGTATAACTCCTTGCCTTTGGTATAGATCTCCGTCCCCGGCGAATTGATGTACTTGGTCAATTCCTTCTCGCCGGATAGTGTCCTGCCCCCGAATGCCACAACCTCACCCACGTGATTATGAATGGGAAACATCAGACGGTGGCGGAATTGATCGATCAGATTCCCGCCCACCAGGGAGAAGAGCCCCGAACTCTTGAGCAGATCCGTCCCGTAACCTTCCTTGAGCAGATGATTTACCAGACCTTTTTGACTATCCAGGGCATAGCCGAGTTCCAGCGCTTGGGCCGTCTCCGGACTGAACTGCCGGTCCTTCAGATATTCCCGAGCCGCTTTACCGTGCTGGAAGAGGTTGGCGCAGAAGTGCTCCTTGGCGCTTTTATAGACCTGCAGGAGCTGATCGCGCTGGGTGGATACCGTCCGGGTCTTCTCCCTTTCGGGGATGGCGATGCCAGCCCTTTGTGCCAGTTTCTTGACTGTCTCAAAAAAGGTAAGATGCTCATAATCTTGTACATAGGTAAATACATTGCCCGCTTTGCCACAGGCAAAACACTTGAATATCTGCTTGGGCTGACTGACGTACAGCGAGGGATGGGTGTCATTGTGGAAGGGACAGACGCCGCGCCAGTTCGTACCCACTCGCTTCAGGGGCTGGTAGGAATTGATCACCTCCACGATGTCGTTACTGCGCCTGATCTCGTCGATTATTGCGTTGTCCATGTCCTGCTCATATCGTCACGATTGTTACGCCACTGCCACCGGCATCGAAGGGAGCCGTGCCGATCTCCTTGACCTGCGGTTTTCTTTGCAGGTAGTTACGCACCTTTGTCCGCAATGCCCCGGTTCCTTTGCCATGCACGATCCGCAATTTGTGCAAGCCCGCCAGTGTGGCATTGTCAATAAATTCATCCAGCAATCCCTGTGCCTCGTCAAAGGTGAGCCCCAGCAGTTTCAGCTCGAACTTTGCCGCTACCGCAGCACTGCCCCGATAGATCGGAGTACTTACCGTCTCTGCGGTTTCACCCTGAAACTCAAAGATATGATCCCGGGTCGTCTTGAAGGTGATGCCGTTCATATCGACCACCACCTCGTCATCCCTGATCTCAAGGATCAGCGCATTGGTCTCGAAACTGTCGATCCAGACCCAGTCCCCGACCTGTGCCACAAATACCGGATTGCGTGGTTGGGTCTGCAGCTCTTTCTGCCGGCGGTTCAAATCCTGATGCAGGGCGTTGATGCTCTTTATCTTATTGTCAGTGATGATCTTGCGGTCTTTGCGGTCAAGGTCGCGGATCTCGTTCAATTCCTGTTGCAGTTTCTTCTGATAGGCGGTTAGTTCCTGTTCCATCTCCCGATAGATCGTCTTCTTCCGCTGTTTGAGCTCCTGATCGAAGCGCTCGCTTTTTTCCTCCAGTTCCTGGGAGCGTGCCTGCAGATTCCGCGTTTGCAACTGATACCGATAGATCTCCTGCGCCAGTTGTTTCTTCCCCTGCTGGAGCTTTTGCACCAATTCGGTAAATTCGATGTTCTGACTCCCGCAGAGCGTTTTCGCCCGTTCGATCAGCACCGCATCCAATCCCAGCGATGCTGCCACTTCGATGGCATAACTATCCCCCGGCAAGCCCCGGACAAAGGTATAAGTCGGCAACATCGAACGCCGGTCAAACTGCATGGAGGCATTCTGGCAGCCCGGCGAGTTCTCGGCAAAGACCTTCAGCGCGGTATAGTGTGTGGTGACAATTCCCTTGACTCCACGCTCCACAAAGCGCTCCATAAAGACCTGCGCCAGTGCCGAGCCCTGTTGGGGATCGGTGGCTGCCCCGATCTCATCAATCAGGACCAGGGACGCAGCATCGCAATTCCGGAGCATAAAATGGATCTTGCTCAGATGCGAGGAAAAGGTACTTAGCGCATTCTCGATCGATTGATCATCGCCGATATCGGCAAAGACCCGGGAAAATATCCCGATCTCACTGCCTGCATCCACCGGCACCGGTATCCCCGTCATCGCCATCAGTGTCAGAAGCCCCACTGCCTTGAGCAGAACGGTTTTTCCACCGGTATTGGGCCCGCTGAGCACGACAAAGCCATTTTCTCCGGACAGTTCAATATCAAAGGGGATCACCGCCCGCCGATCCTTCAAGCGCAGGATCAAGAGCGGATGCCTTGCCGTTTTGAGCATGAGCCGTGGTACCGCCACGATCTGAGGGATCTCGGCTCCGATTAAGCGTCCCATTCTGCCCAGGGCAAAGCGCCAGTCAAATTCTCCGAGGAGTTCCGTATTGCGCAGGATCCCCGTCGCCTGCTGCCGGATCTGCTGGCTATATTCACAAAAGATGCGGTAGATCTCCCGCTTTTCCTCTTGTTTGATGAGTTGCAATTGGTTATTGAGTGGAACCACCGTCTCCGGTTCCATAAAGAGCGTGGCTTTGCTGCCCGAAGTACCCTGCACGATCCCTTTGATCGCTCCACCCGCACTTTCCTTGATGGGTAGGACGTAGCGGTCGTCCCGCTGGGTGATAAACTTATCCTGCAGCAGGTGTTCATACCGACTGTCCTGG
Organism: Candidatus Cloacimonadota bacterium; assembly: GCA_016875595.1. Taxonomy (GTDB): domain Bacteria; phylum Cloacimonadota; class Cloacimonadia; order Cloacimonadales; family Cloacimonadaceae; genus VGPI01. The sequence continues at coordinate 1,756 of VGPI01000090.1, read as the reverse complement.
ATCATGCCCTGCAGGGTCTTTTGGATATGACCCCGCAAGCTTACCGCCTGCCGTCTGATCCTTGTTAGTTCGGCAGATGCGCTGTCCTGCACCTCACCTTCGGCATCGAATATCTCATTGTAACGCCGGCAGATCTCCGGCAGAAGAGTGATCTCTCCCAGGCGTTCATGGAGCAGGGCTTTGTCCTTGACCAACGGACGTTTCGCAGCTAAGGCATCGGCAACCAGCGTGTTCTGGTAAATGAGCCGGAACTCCTCCTGTCCCATTACGCTGAATTCGGGATCACTAAAGAGGTGATCCAGATCAGTCACGGATTCAAATACGTGATCTATCCCGGCTTCCAGACACTGCTGCACTGCAAAATTGAGCTGCAGTTCCGCTTCGATCCGCACCTGATCGGACAGCGGACGAAGCTCCCGCACTGCCAGCACACCGATGGTGCTGTGACACAGCGAAGCGACCTGAGCAATGACCTTGTCATACTCCAGATCGCGATGGCTTTCTTCAAGACCAGGCGGGGGGATTAGCGTATTCAAAGGTTCAGTTACTGTCTATTACTCTTCGACCTTCTGTTCGGCATATTGATGAAGACGGGTTTTGGCATCCAATCCCCAGCGGGTGACCGCTTCGTGTTTGACCACTTCCACTGCCGAATAGACCCGGTGCGCATTGCCATCTTTCAATCTATTCCGGGCTGAAGGGATAAAATCGATGATCAAACTGAAGATGATCACGATCACCATACCGAAGATGAAACCGAGAATCGCGCCCAAAAACCGGTTGATGAACGTGATATTCAGCATCATCATCGACCGCTCGATCAAGGCACGCAAGATCCGGTTGATCAGATAAACGATCACGATCAGCAGCAACAAACCGATGATCCACGCCATGATCTCATTGAAACCGAATTTATGGATCAACGCGCCTTTGACCACGGGGAAATAGTGACCGATCAAAAAGAAGACCGCCAACACTCCGCCAAGGTTCAAAAGCATGCCCACCATGCCGCGCCTCAGTCCATGCCAGATCGCCAATAACAAAGAGATCAGGATCATCCAATCAATGAAGCCCATGTCTTACCTCCTTTTGGTTCATTTTGTTCCGGGCTCAAAACATGTCAACCAAATTGCCACGACCCCGCTCACGCGCAGTAAACGGGGTCGGCAATATCTATATCGAATACGATATCGACCGGGTTTGTCACCTCAATCCGTCTTCCCGGACTCCGGAAAACCGCTCCTGATGCTCAAACCCATCTCAAGCAAACTGCAACCGCTTACTTCATATAGCGCTGCATCTTGCGCTGGGCTTTGAGCATCTTGCGCCGCGACGCATTATCTTCGCGCTTGCGACGAACGCTCGGTTTTTCATACGCCTGATGCTTCTTGATCTCAGAAAGCACCGCCGCCTTTTCGCATTTCTTCTTGAATCGCTTCAATAAAATGTCAAAGGGCTCGTTGTCCTTGCATATTACTGTCGGCAACTACATCACCACCTTTTTGTAATAATTTCTCGAGTTCACAGCTTTCTACCCCGCCTTTTTTGTCAAGACAAAACGCAGCGGAGCGGAACCCCTGCATCAAGGGCTAAGCGAAGAACCAAACCAAGCCCCGGAGGGGCGACACCCTCTTAAGCAGGGTTTGAAGCGGAGCGGAACCCCTGCATCAAGGGCTAAGCGAAGAACCAAACCAAGCCCCGGAGGGGCGACACCCTCTTAGGCAGGGTTTGAAGCGGAGTGGAACCCCTGCATCAA
>VGPI01000089.1 GCA_016875595.1 Candidatus Cloacimonadota bacterium | reverse complement strand
TCAATGGGTCCATATTTTCCTCTTAATCTACGTTCTTATATCAAATTCAATAAGTTATCTGATGTTGTCGTTGCCAGTTATCATCAGACGGTACTATCAACAAACCAGCTCTCATATAGACGGACACGTTTTAAGTAACTGGGATGATTCACCAATATCCTTTCTGCCAAACGGGCGAACTTGTCCTCATTATCGCTGACAAAGAACCGGTCTTTTCCCGGAACTTCATATCTATCTCTATCTACATAATCACATAGATAATTAGCTATTGCCTCAGCACTGTCCACGAGAGTAACAGAACTACCAATTACCTGCTGTATCGTATTCTTTAACAATGGATAATGAGTACAACCCAAAATCAATACATCGATCTCTTTATCATTAAAGAATGATAAATAGTGATTTGCAATGTCATAAGCCACCTGACTATCCTGCCACCCTTCCTCCACGATCGGAACAAACAGGGGACAGGCGACAGCCCAGATTTGGGTTTGGGGGTTAAGTTTCAATATCTCTGAAGTATATGCACCGCTGCGGATGGTGCCTTCCGTGCCAATAACGCCAATACGCGATTTCTGTGAGAGTGTGACGGCTTGCCTTGCACCTGGGTCAATAACACTGATGATCGGGATATCACTCAGATTGGAAAGGTGGGGGAGAGCATATGCCGAAGATGTATTACAAGCAACCACGAGGATCTTTATATTGTGTTGCAGCAGAAAGCGGGCATTTTGCAGCGAATAATCAATAATTGTATTAGGAGATTTTGGTCCATAGGGCACTCTTGCCGTATCACCAAAGTAGATCAGATCTTCATAGGGAAAATGCTTGCGGATACTGTTATACACAGTTAATCCACCGACACCTGAATCAAATATCCCGATGGGCTGCTTCATTTTCTGCGTTCCTTCTTCCTACCGGTTCTAGGTTTTGCATCATGAGTTCTCTTCCATTGTTTTGGTCTTGACCTTACCTCGTTTGCACGGGCATTGTATAGATGGATGTGTGTTTCTTTTCCGTCACATAGATCGAAAACAACACTGTCCCGGACCTCCTGAACCTGTACCCTGATTTTGTCAAGTAGTTGGAAATAGAAGCCCGTTCGTTTATTGGTCAAGCGCATTGCTCTTTCATCGAACAGCCAGTTTTCACCTGCCAGGATGCCGGGATTCAGGACGCCGGAAATGGGTAGATTGACCAATCTAATATGCAGTTCACGGTTTTTGATCCGGACAATCAGGGCGTCATAGATCTCTGATATTTTGTCTTTCATATAGGAGAGATTATAGATATGTTCCACATTCCTCTCCGCCTCAATAGCGCTTAATTCCTTTTCAGATGCCGCTTTCGCATACAGGTCAATTTGTTTCTTGGTCAGGTGTTTGTTGCTGGTTTTCAGGAGGTGGATTTTGCACAAGTGATGGACTACCAGATCGCAGAGCCGTCGAATGGGAGATGTGAAGTGGGTGTAGGTATCCATTGCCAAACCAAAATGTCTGATGTGCTTGATGCTGTATTCAGCTTTCTTTAAGCTCCTTAAGACCATCCTGTCAAAGACGACGTGATATTCGTGGCTGGGCATGGATGCCAAAAGAGCTTGGATGGAGTGATTGATACTTTGCCGGATCGGTATCTTCAGTCCATAACAACTGAGAGTATCGGACAATTTCTCCATCCGTTTGGGATCGGGATCATCATGGATCCGGTACATGGTAACGGGTGCCTTGTGTGTTAGCTCTTTGGCTATATACTCATTGGCAACCAGCATGAAATTCTCGATCAGTTTATGCGATTCGGTCTCTTCGGACTCCGACAGTAGATGAATGTAACCTTCCTCATTGTAGATGTATTCAACTTCCGGCAGATCAAAGAACAGATATCCGTTATTTACACGGATACTTGATAAAATAGCAGATAGTTCTCTGGCATCATTCAGGATACGTACGATCTCCCCCAATATCGCTTGTTTTCTGCCGGCAAATAGATCATCCACCTCTTCATAGGTAAGACGGGCACTGGAGCGGATCACACTTTCCACCAGTTTTTGTTTGAGCACCCGGCCCTTTTGGTCAAAATCAGTAATGACGGTCAAGGTCAGTTTATCTTCCTGGGGACGTAAACTACAGACCATGTTTGAGAGCATCTCGGGCAGCATGGGTATGACCCGTTTGGGGAAGTAGTAACTATTACCCCGCTTGATTGCTTCGCTAAAGATCGCTGAATCCGGCTGGACATAGTGTGCCACATCCGCTATATGAACATACAGACGCCACCCCTTATCGGTCTTGATAATCGATATGGCATCATCATAGTCCTTGGCACCAGCGGGGTCGATCGTGATCGTCATCAAATCCCTGAAGTCATGTCTGGTTCGGATAATCTCTTCACCGATAACATCATCAAATGCGGATGCTTCCTGGATCTGCTCCGGCGTGAATTCCAAAGGAAGTTGATACTGCCTGATGATCGATATGACCTCTACATCGAGATCTCCAGACCTGCCCAGTATTTCAATCACTTTGCCTACCGGTGCTTTGCTCAATTGACGATTTCCCCAGTTGATCACCTCCAATACAACCTTCTTGCCGATCAGATCGTTGGATGGATTGTTCACCTCAAACCAATTGTGAATCTTGGGATTGGAGCAGATGAAGATCATACGGTTACCCAAGGATTGGATATCTCCGGCAAGTTGCTGGCTGGCTCTTGCAACGATACGCACGATCCGACAGTAATCACTTTTCCCGTGTTTGTAAAATGGTTCGATCATCACCTTGTCCATGTGATACGCATTTAGCGTATCTTCAGAGGAAACGAAGAAATCTCCCTGATCAGTGCGAACGAAGGCAAATGACAGATCTTTGGCAAGCGGCGTGGCATCAAATACCCCTTCGATCATGGCTTTTTTTTGCCCGATAGGGGAGGGGAGGGGGGAATGGATCAGCTGGTAATTCTTTTTGTGCTTAACTATCTTGTTCTGTTCGATAAGCGTCGAGACCGCATCTCGAAAGTCCTTTTTGGTCTTGTTGGTAATACCCAAATGGAAAGCTAAATCGGATAATGTAAACAATTCAATCCGCTTTTCCTGCAGGAAGTTCAGTATATCAGCTGGCTGTAATTTAGCTCTCATTGCCCATCCATTAGTATTTCTTGGGGATCTTCTCAATCAGGATCTGCATCAATTGCTCGATTTCCTCGCCCTTTTTACTGAATCTTAATGATTGTCCACGAAAAACATCCAGTCGCCGCGGAACCTTGAATGTGCTGAGCATGATCCCCCGTTTGTCCTTGTAAAAGCAGCCAAAGTCAGCGAATTTGCGGCTGATTTTCAGAAACAGATAAGTCACCTGAACCTCATTATCAAAAATCTCGTATCGCGTAATGATAAAATACGGCATCAGATTGGCTATGACCATGATCATCCCGGCAAAGAAGAAGAATGGTGCTTTCCATTCAATCACGGTGATATACCACAGGATCGTGCCGAGCAGCGTAAGAAAACACGTCAATAAAAGCGAAATCAAGGGTCGCTCGATGAAAGGAAACGAGGTCCAGGTAAGTTTTGGCTCACGTGACATTTTGTACGATCTCCCGGCATTTCTCGATCTCTTCCTTGATGATTAGGATACTGGAAAAGGACTCTACGGTCGAATACTTGGAACCCAAGGTATTAGCCTCGCGTTGCATCTCCTGTAAGACGAAATTCAATCCCTTGCCGATGTCGGTTTTCTGATTGAGTTTGGCTTTGAACACAGAAAGGTGGTTCTCCAACCTCGTGATCTCTTCCTGGATGTCATATTTATCGATGAAAAGGGCTAATTCCTGCAGTAATCTCTGCTCCATGCTGTCATTCAGATTGTCAGCCAGCAGTTCTGTCGTTCGCTGTTTCATGTCCTTGTATAGCTTTGTCTTATAGCTTTTTACACTGTGCTTGATCAAGTTAAGTTCACGCATCAAAAGCTTGACCGCATCCGTCAGGGTCTTCATTATTTGTTTTCCTTCATGAGTTTGTGCCTTGATCAGATGGGCAATGGCATTCTCAAGGGCATCTATAAAGACCCGATCCAGTTGTTTATCATCCTGATAGGAGTTTTGACTCTGGACCACTCCGGGCTCATTGATCAGAACCTCGAGTTTTACCTCATCTTTGATTTCCAGCAGGGCTGCTGCCTTACGAAAGAGGTCATGATATGCCTTCAGCTTGCTTTCGTTGATGCTGATGATGGTTTCCCGCCGGTCAATAAAATTCACCTTGATCTCGATCATGCCGCGGTTAAGGTGGGAGCCAAGGGTTTTCCTGATCTTTTCCTCAAAGAAATTGAGCTCTCGTGGCAGATTCATTTTCACTTCATAATAGCGTGAGTTGACCGATTTTATTTCGATCTCCAGCTCAATTTTATCCCGGTTGATTTGGGCTCTGCCAAATCCAGTCATGCTTCTCATTCTCTTATTCCTTTGTCGATAGTGGGGGAGATAGTGATCTATCCATCAATGACATATCTCCCGCAAGCGTTAGTTTACATAACATATCTTAATCCAAATTGCCCGCTATGGGGTCGGACGACAGATCAGGGTGCCTGAGGTGGCGTCGCTCACGGTCGCTTTGACCAGTGTTCCGATCTGTTCTGGAACGCCAGGTAGAACTGCGATCTTAAAGTCCCTGGTCTTACCAGAAACATCTGCAGCGCTTTTCTTGCTAAAACCCTCGACATAAATCTCGACTTCATTCCCGATCTTCGCCCGGAATCCGCCGAGTGTGATCTCGCGTTGCAGATCGATCATTCTCTGCAGGCGGTTCAGACGGATCGCCTCGTCAACCTGATCAACCATGGTATAAGCCGAAGTTCCTTCCCTTTGGCTATATTTGAAACAAAAGGTATAATCAAACCTGATCTGCCGCATTGCCTGCATGGAGTTGTCAAAGGCACTCTCCGATTCCGAAGGAAAGCCACAGATCATATCTGTGGTGATGGCTATTCCCGGCACGGCAGTACGCAATTTACTGACTAGCCCAAGATAATGCTCGATCGAATAACCCCGGTTCATCTTTGCCAGAATCTCGTTATCTCCGCTTTGCAGCGGTAAGTGTATATGTTCGCAGACCTTATCCAGTGATGGCAGCACTTCGATCAATTCATCGGAGAGATCCTTCGGATGCGAGGTAATAAAGCGGATCCGGTGGATATCTGCTATCCCGTTGATCTGATGAAGCAGTTTCGGAAAATTGATCTCTTTATACAGATAGGAATTGACGTTCTGACCTAGGAGAGTGATGTCCTTTTGGCCTTTTCTGCCGGCTCTTTGAACATCGGCGATGATATCTTTGTAAGGACGGCTGCGTTCACTTCCCCGTAGATAGGGCACGATGCAATAGGAACAGAAATTATTGCAGCCGCGCATGATAGTTACAAATCCACAGGTTGGATTGTCTGACTCCGGGAAATGTTCGGAATAGAGTACCGAGCTATCGATGGTGTTATCCACCGCTGCTGGCACCTGACCGAGGATGATCCCGGGAAGCTTCTCATAGGCATCCACACCCACCACGAAATCCACCCCTTTTTGCCTCTCCCGTAGTTGTTCTCCCAGCCGTTGTGCCATGCAGCCGATCACTCCGATCCTGAGATTTGGTTTGTTGTTTTTACGACTCAGTTCATTGGAGATCCTGCCGATCACCCGGTTTTCGGCATGTTGCCTGACCGAGCAAGTATTGAAGATGATCACATCCGCTTCATTGATGTTCGCAGCCCGCACAAAGCCCTTATCTAACAGGATGGAAGTGACCAGTTCGCTATCCGATACGTTCATTTGACAGCCATAGGTCTCAATATAGAATCTGATCAACGCCGCTCTCCCCTATCCATAGTATGAAATACATCAAGCAAACGCTGTGCTAAAGCCATGGTTTGATTGGGGATCTCTTTCTGATCCGTATTTGCTTTGATCCTTTCGATCATCGAGAAGGTCTTGCTCCATTGCTTTACCGTAAGATGCAGATCATCCAGACGCAGTTTGTGTTTGTAGGCACGTAAGCCCTTTTCCAATAGTGTATTTTCCGGGTAAGATGTCCACATGTGGTAGATCAGGAATTTCCCCTGGGTAACTGTCTCGGCGAAGGTGCTGTAACCCGGCTTGGTGAGGATGATATCGGCGGCGGCGATATAATCGATGAAGTCGGTTTCAGGGTCCAGGTATTGATAGTTATCCGCCTCGAACCGATATCTTGAAATAACCGTTCCTTTAAATGCTGAGCATAGCTTGCGAATGTCCAATGTGATCTCACCGATCCCACCAGAAGTACAGAGCAGATAAGGTTTTGGCTTATTGGCAAGGGCATTGATCACGGTCTGGGGATCTTTGGTTCGGCGCGTCACCATACCCGTCTTTTCACATTTACCCAGGGCAGCCATGCTGTGCACGGAACTGAACGGCAGGCGGAAAGCATGATCCATCAAGCCATAAAGCGCTCCGATGCAATTGATTACCGGTCTGATCTGCCGGTCGTCCTTAAAGAGTTCTCGATAGATATAATACCAATCGAAATTGGAGATGGCGAATACCTTTACACCGGCATACTTTCCCACCTCAGCGATCAGGAACGGGATATCGGCGATCACAAGATCGATCCGGTTTGAGCGTAAAAATTCCACTTCCCGTTCCACGATGGGCTGCCGCAGGCTCATCAGATCCAGCAGCTTCTCCCGGGTTGCAGAGATATCCGGCCTCAGTTCACTGCCATTCACTATACCGAGATCCATTGAAACATCATATAACGTAAAAGACTGCGGATCAAGCTCGTTAAAGAGAAAAGCCGGTCTTTTACAGCGAATATGACAATACACACCCAGCCGGATCAGTTCTTCCATCAATGCCACCATCCGGGTCGTGTGGCCAAATCCGTGATCTGAGATGTAGATAGCTATCTGCATTGCGGTCTCAATGGAGGATCAAATGGGATTCCCGATCCCCGTTGGTCTGAATTTTAACATGCACTTTATTAGGCAGACAGATGATCGGCATAAAACTGGTCGTGCCTTGCTTGACACAACGCTTATCCGGGCAGTCGGTATGGATCATTGACACCTTGTTATTTTTGATCCGCACCGTATTATGTTCGTCAATGATGATCTCCCGATCCATAGTCAAAGGGTATTCACCCACCAGATAATTATCCTTATAGACCATAACGCTCTTTATCACGCCATTTCCGAACTTGGCAAGGGACAGGACGGCGATGGACAGAATCAACACGATGATCAGCAGTTTGTCCATCATGCTCAAGCCCTTTATGATACTCTTGATCATCCGAACCTGCCATAGATCATGGTCTTGCATTGTGGACAGAATCCCTCTATATCAAATTCGCTATGCACCTGAGAACCTTTGCGTCTGATCACGGTCTTGCTACAGGACGGGCAGCAGGTGTCATTGACTTCAGTAGGTAAGTTACCGCTATAGACATATTTAAGTGAATGTTTAGCCATTTCACATGCCTTGAGTATAGTACGTTCCGGCGTTGGTGGCTCACTGCAATGCCAGGCAGGATGATAACGGGAAAAGTGTAAAGGGATATCGGGACTGACCTCGGAAACGATCCTAATGACCCCTGTGATATCTTCATCACTGTCATTCAGGTTGCTGATGATCAGGTTCGTCACCTCCACATGGATGCCCATCGAGAAAGCAGCTTCAATCGTTCTGACCACCGGTGCCAAGGAGCCCTGGCAATACTGATGATAAAACTCATCCCCGCTTGATTTGAGGTCAATATTCATCGCCTTGATATAGGGCGCAAGTAACTTGAATGGCTCCGGATTGACATAGCCGTTCGTGACCAATACGATTCCGATCTCCTGCCCTTGAGCCAATACGGCAAAATCATAGATAAACTCGTACCAGGTAAAGGGTTCGGTATAGGTAAATGCGATCTGCTTATGTTCCCGGGTATTCATGAGTTCCAATAAAGCTTCCG
>VGPI01000088.1 GCA_016875595.1 Candidatus Cloacimonadota bacterium | reverse complement strand
CGCCTCTTTGACCAGATCTCTGATCGGCGAATTCAATCAGATCAGTAATACGCTGAATTCCAGCATACTCGAGATTAATACCCAGACCACTGCGTTGCTCAATGAAACCCGTCTCAATCTAAACAACATCGGCTTGCATACAGATCAGTTGGTACTAAACGCCAGCAACCAGATCAATGAGCTATCGGTCAATCTGAACCGGTCGGTCAATCGGGTGAATCAATTGATCGAATCCCCTGCCTTCGATTCATTGCTGGTCAATGCCAACAAACTGGCGGAACAACTGGCTGAAGCCAACCTGACAGACCTCGTCATTGAGCTCACATCTGCGGTGCAACGCAGTAAAAACCTGATCGCTAACCTGGATAGGACAATTATGAGAAGTAGAACAAATATCACCGAAACGCTCGAATCCCTGCGAGAAACAGCCGAAAACCTGAGTGACTTTTCCCGGCAAATCGCTGACAATCCGGCTTTACTGCTCCGGGGTTATTGAGGTAAACGATGAAGACGATAAAAATATTGAGTTATGTGCTGCTTCTTGCCACCACCGTCATTCTGACCGGCTGTTTTGGCAGTAGTCAGAGGATCCCGATCAAGTATTATGTGATGGAATATTATCAATCCTCGGAAAATCAGCATCTGCTCAGACGAGAGTCTGTGCCCAAAATACTGGAAGTAGTCGATGCCAATGTATCCCGGACATATAACCGCAATCAAATCGTGGTCCGAGAGCATTTTTCCCAGGTTACTTATCTGCCCTATGATCTATGGGCAAACCGGCTTAATGATGCTATTCCCAATCTGATCACACAGAGATTAAGGGCTTACAATATCTTTCAACGGGTGGATCGGGATCTGGGAGAACTGGTTCCGGATTATTACCTGGAATCCAACATTCTGAATTTTGAGATGATCGGGGGAGAAAAAGCTCAGGCATACATCAATCTCGAGTTTTTTCTTCGAGATGCCAAGACCCAGCAGATAGTCTTGAGTTACCGGAAAAGCCAACTCAAAGACCTGAAAGATGGATCAATCATATTTCTGGTTCAATCCCTTAATGAAATGCTGATGCTGCATACGGATGTATTTGCTGCTCAATGCAATGATTTCCTGCTCGGTATATCACAAGAACCCACCAGCTCTGATCTTGCTCAAAAAAGAAACCGTCGTCAGCTTATCCAGGATCTGATTGAACAGACCGACAGCGACCAATTGTATGGTGAATTGCTGATCGAACTGATCACCAAAACTGACTATGAAAAGCAATATTTCGTTTATTCCAATGCTGCCGACCAGAGTGACTTCCGCGAAACTGGAGAGATTGGTGTCCCTTTAAAACTACCTCCCGGAGATTACTGTGTCTTTCTGGGTGATACCGATGATGTGGTCATCGACCATGTCATAATTGAACCCAATCGCCGCACCGTACCCGATCCCCAGTGGAGCGAACTGACTATCATCATCATGGATGAGAACCGTAACCGCGTACGTATGACTTATGACATCTATATTCGAAAACTGGGAAATCAGTTTTATTCCAAACTAACTCAAGGTATCTCCATCGGTGAAGATGATGTCAATGAACCGGACAAGGTGTGGATCCTACCCGAAGGCAACTATATGATCCGTCTGCAGGGTGGATCATGGAATGATCTAAGGGATTTTACCACAGTTCGAACAAGTATCGGTGAACCGCAGTTTCTGACTATTGTAGTCAATCCACAAGGTGAAAGGACGGTGCTGATCGGAGCAGGTGTATTAGGTGATGATTACCATACCAGATGGATGCGACGTATCCATACCGGTGCTATTCATCTCAATCTCAGCGTCGCTTCCAACAATACGGTGGACAAGGATCAACCCACCCGAAGTTTCAGCATGTCCGGTCAGTTTGACAACCAGATAGACGTCAATCTATATCCCCTTCACTATGCCAGTCGCAGTTTGTATGATGTGGGCATGAATCTGACCACTGGATCTGATTTTCGGATCGATGTCGATGATTATACTCTGCGGAATACCTTACTATTCCTACCAATGGAAAACGATCCGTGGTTGAAAACCCTCGGATTCTATATCCGAGGCGATCTCAGTACACACCTGTTTGATGAAACAGTTTTTTTCACCGACAGTCGCGATTTCATTCTGTACAAGGTTTCAGGCGACTCTTTAATCCATATTAACCAGGATCATCTCCGAACCAAGATCGCCTTATTCCCGCTGACTTTTAGAGAAGGTGCAGGTCTTACCTATCGATTCGTTTTCAGTCCCAGCGCATCAATAGGTATCCGCTCTGGTTTGGGTTGGAAGCAAGAATACAATCAAAGAAATTTCCACTACACCGGAACGCAGGATACATACGAGGTGTACACTGAAAAAGCCGATGTTATCACCCGGGGTGTAGAGAGCACTCTTATTTTCTCTGTGATGAATTTATTCAAACGTCTGACCATCAACTCCACTTTCGATGTCCTGTTCCCCATGGAAACATCAGACCGTAAACCAAAGCTGGAGAACGAGAACCGGATAAACATCCGTCTCCTGAGAAATGTATCAATCGACTTGAAAGCCAATATTAAGTATGATCAATCCAACAAGGATTATGTGATCTACGATTACAGCTCATTCGTCAGATTATCCCTATTCTATTGAAGATGGACCATCTCAAGCTCGAAAACAACACCATCTACATTACCGGTAGCCTGATCTTTGAGACAATTGCCTCGATCTCTGTGGAGATGAAGCATCTCCTGCACGGCAGTAAACCCGTAATGCTGGATGTATCCGGAGTTATTGAGATCGATAGTGCCGGTGTGGCATTTCTGGAGGAAACACAAATTCAACTCCAGGATCTGAGCGGATTTGTCTTGATCAGTGGTGCTTCGCCAGCGATCAAGGAGATCATGGAGACCTTCACCTCAGCAAAACTCAAACCCATCCCTCCTCCGGTCCAGCCAAGTTTTTTTGAGGGTCTTGGTGATAGTTTGATCAATATTCTAAGGAATTGCCTCAGCGTACTTTATCTTTCAGCCGATGTGTTTTTCTGGGCTGTTTGGGGATTGGTAAATCGCAAAGCTCAACGAAAAGGTGCCACGACCCAGCAAGCCATCCTACTGGGTGTGCAGGCATTACCCATCGTTTTACTCCTCTCCTTTATCATTGGCTTCATTCTATCTCTTCAGTCAGCCATCCAGCTTCGCAATTTCGGTGGCAACGTTTTCCTTGCCGACCTGCTTTCCATCACTATGGTAAGGGAGATGGGACCCTTGATCACTGCAATCATTGTTGCCGGCAGAAGCGGTTCGAGTATTGCATCGGAGATCGCCACCATGCAGGTAAGCGAGGAACTCGACGCCCTGAAAATTATGGCGCTCAATCCCATCCGCTACGTGGTCGTTCCCAAGTTTCACGCGATCACTTTCGTCATGCCGATTCTGGTTACTTTTTCTATCATGATCGGGGTTTTGGGTGGTTTGATGATTGCCGTTACCTATCTCGACGTCAGCCTGCAAACCTTTCTTACCCGAACTATAGAGATACTGACCATTAAGGACATCATTATCAGTTTAGTCAAGAGCACCTTCTTTGCCTGGGTGATAGTGATAATCGGTAGTTTTTATGGGTTCACCGTCAAAGGAGGCGCTGAAGGTGTGGGAAAGGCAACCACTTCCGCCGTCGTCTCTTCAATCTTTGCCGTGATCATGTTTGATGCGCTGTTCAGCTTGCTATATCTATGAATATGATCAAAGAACCGGTCATCAGCGTCCGCAATCTCATTGCCAAATATGAGGATAATGTTATTCTCGATGATATCTCGCTGGATATTTATCCCAATGAGATCACGGTGATCCTCGGTGGTAGTGGATGTGGCAAAACGACCCTGCTCAAGAATATCCTCCGTCTGTTTGAGCCGGCATCCGGTTCGGTTAAATTCTGGGGTAATGAAGTTACCACCCTGGATCAGGAGCAATTCGACCTGGTTCTCAAACAGGTGGGTATGCTCTTTCAGAATGGGGCGCTATTGAATTCGGTCTCGGTCTTTGATAATATCTCCATTCCGCTGGAGCAGCACACTAACCTCAGTCCCGCACTTATCGAACGCATCATCCGGGTAAAACTGGATCTTGTCCATCTGGGACACGCCATTTATCTGCTGCCCAGCGAACTATCGGGCGGGATGCGCAAACGGGCTGCCCTCGCCAGAGCGCTGGCGCTTGATCCCAAAATCCTCTTTTGCGATGAACCCTCAGCCGGACTTGATCCCCTGACCAGTGCATCTTTGGATGAGCTGATTCTGGACTTGAAGAAGCAATTGAAGATGACCATCGTCGTAGTTACGCATGAACTTGCCTCCATTCACCGCATTGCAGACCGGATCATCTTTCTCGAAGACGGCAAACTACTCTTCGAAGGCACTCTGGATCAAGCCAAGACCGCAAGGATCCCCCAGATCGGGCAGTTCTTTGAAGTCGGTAAGTGTTAGGGGAGGGGTTACTTCCCTTTTATCGCTCCCACCGGGCATCCCTTAAACCCACCGGGCTTGCCCTCTGAGCAGATATAACACTCAATACACTTCGCCGGATCAATCACCGCTTTACGCTGAACGAATGAGATCGCCCCTACCGGGCATTGACTAACGCACAGCTTACAACCAATGCATCGGGAGGGCGCCACTTCAACCCCACCCGGTACGAAGATCACCGGTTTACCCTCACTATCACGCAATTGTGTCACGACCTCAGCTTTGAAGATCTGATAGACCAGGATCCCCGGTCCGAGTACTATACCTGCCACGGCCAGCTTTTCATCCTGGATTAGTTCTATCTGAAGCGAATCCAAAGCCCTTTGGGGGAGAAGAAAGAGCTGATAGCTACTTCCTTGTCCCTGGATAAACACCCTATGTCCGATGCGATTGATGCTACCCTCAAAAGAGATCCATCCGGTGGCAGGATCAGTTGTATCCTGAGCATTTATACCCACAATCAGTGCAAGCAATAATATCATTAGTATAGTTCTACCGGTCATTCGATTAAACTCCTTGTCTATAAATGACCAGCGGGTCTTTGCTGACCCGCTGGAGGGTGACCATTACAATTGGGAGATATGCCCCTTCCCCACTCCCCGGACATTACATCCAAGGTGGAGATATTCTCTGATAACGGCATCATCAAGGAAATTGGAACAATCCACAATCAAGGGTTTTTTGCCGGCTTTTTCCACGATAAACTCGGGTGTGATTTGCCTGTACTCATCGTGTCCCACGGCAAAGATGACCACATCCGCTTCCGGCAGGACATCGCCATTGTCATTATACACTTTCACTTCTTCCAGTTCTGCCCAGTATTCCACATAGGGATCATGCACTTTGACCATGGCAAAATCCTTATGCAGGAATTCCACCAGCGTCTTGGACGGAGAGTGGCGCGTGTCTCCCAGGTTTTCCAGATAGGAAACGCCCAAAACGGCGACCTTCACATTTCGCAGGACGGGGATCATTTCTTTGATCAGGTCGATGGTATGCAAGGGCATGGTGTCGTTGATATTGACCGCATTGATCGCTATATCCAGCGCATCATCGATCTCAAAGAGCGTCTTCATCGCCCAATTTGCCAGCACCGGATCCTTGGTCAGACAGTATCCACCAACCCCCAAACTGGGACGAAGCAGGTTGTCATGCGTACCTTTGCGTTTTCTCACCGCTTCGCGCACTTTAAAGAAATCCACCCCGATCTTCTCGGCAAAACGTGCCCATTCCAACGTAAGAGCGATATTGGCTGCACGATAGGAATTCTCCATCACTTTTGCCAATTCTGAGGCGTTGGTATTCTCGAGCTCGGTCAGGGGATAATTCTTCACATCGAGAACCTTGCTCAGAAACTCACGGCAGAGGTCTTTGCTCTTTTGATTCACGCCACTATACACTCTCCAGAAGTCACGGATCGACGCCACATACTTGCTGCCGGGCATCACCCGCTCATAGGAGTGGGCGATTAAAGGCGGATGCTGTACAATATCGATTCCACGCTTGATGAATTCCTCTTCAATGATCGGTTTCACCACTTTCTCGCAGGTACCGGGAGGAACGGTCGTCTCGACCAAAATCATGCAATCAGGGCGGATGTATTTACCTAGTGTCCTGATCCCTTCGCGAAAAGCCAGCAGGTCGCAGAAGCCTTTCTCCGCTTCACCAAAAGCGGGCTTGGTGGCATCCAACTGGATATCCACCACCACGATATCAACCAGTTCATAGACCCGGTCTTCGGCAGTAGCACGTAAGTTCTTTCGGTCCATAATGCAGCGGTGAAAGATCTCCGGCACTTCCGGATCGGAAGAGCTGACCGGCGCTTTGCCGGTATTGATCACCGGCACTTTCCAGTAGGAGCGTTTGGAAGCCCGTTGATGTCCATGCACGTAATAATAAGGATTGCCCTTTTCATCGGTGGCATCGGCAACCACCGCTGCCATCACGCAGCCCACAAAGCCCAAGCCCTGCACGCCCACGATCTTTCTTCCCAGGGCACGTTGCTGAGCCGTGATCTCTTTCACACGCGTAAATTCTATCTCATTTTCTTCTTCTGTCGGCAGTTTATACTCTGTGCCGTCCGGTGCGATCGATACGTTTAACATATTTCATCCTTTATCGGTTGTTTTGCTGGGAGACCAATCTTTTTCGACTGGCATATTGTCAAATCAAATCTCATCCGATATAGGACAGGATCCGGTTCGCTTTTTCGATGAAGCTCTGTAGCTCTTTGCCCGTGAAGGGCTTTTGTTCCAACAGCGACAGGTCGTGGATGTATCCGCAGAGCGTCTTCACCTCTTCGGTCTTGCCTTCGGCATTGAGCCGCAATATCTTCTGAACGATCGGGTTTTCCTGATTGACGATCAGCGTATGATGCTTCAGCATATCCATCCCCTCGCGTCGCATCATCATATCCATGTCATGCCAGCGCCGCATGTGCTCATTAAACACGATCATCGATGGAATCTCCGCTGACTTCAGATTCTTCACCTCGATCTTGAGTTCGGTATAGACATTGTCAAACAGCGCATTAAATGCCTCTTTACCGATTTCCTCACGCACCGTGGATGGCAGATCATAGGGTTTGATAGTCGTGCGTTCCTCTTCCTGCACGATATAGGGCGCCAGAGCCGTGACCGCCCGGGGATGTTTCTTGATGTATTCAGCGTAAGCGTCTTTGCCGAAGGATGCCTCCACCTTCTGATCCAAACCGTGATGGAAGATCTCCTTGATCTTCTCGGAATCCCCCCGGTTATCCAGATCAACGGTATCCGCCTTATCTTTGTTGACCAGCAGTTCGTTTAGCTCGGAATCCACACGGATAAACTCGATATTCTCCACCGCAGCTTCCAGTTTCTGATACAGATGCGTATCCAGCGGCGTGGTTTGATAGACGATCTCCAAGCCCTGCTCTTTCATCAGATTCAGATAACTCACCTGCGTATCCTCGCTGGCGCTGTACCAGACCTTCGTCTTTTTATCCTCACTCTGGTTGCGGGCTTTGTATTCTTCCAGCGTCACATAGTCACCGCTGGCGGTCTTGAAGATGATAACATCCTTCATCGCAGTGAAGAATTCTTCGTCCTTGAGCAGACCGAACTTGATAAAGGTCTGGATGTCTTCCCAATACTGCTCAAACTGCTTACGGTCTTCTTTGAAGGTCTCATTGAAGTGATCCGCCACCTTCTTGACGATATACTGCGTAATCTTCCTCACCTGATGATCATGCTGCAGGAAACTGCGCGAGACGTTGAGCGGGATGTCCGGGATATCGATCCCGCCCTTGAGCAATAGCAAAAAATCCGGGATCAGGTCTTCCAGATTATCCGCCACAAAGACATTGTTACAGAAGAGCTTCACCTGCCCTTTGAAGAAATCCGGTTCATTCCGCAGTTTGGGAAAATAGAGGATCCCTTTCAGATTAAAGGGATAATCTACATTCAGATGGATCCAGAATACCGGATCCTGCCAGTCGTGGA
>VGPI01000087.1 GCA_016875595.1 Candidatus Cloacimonadota bacterium | reverse complement strand
TCAGCCCAAATCCTGTAGCTCGAAAACTCACAAAACGTCAACTCATGTAGTGCCCACAAAACAGTTACTTGCCTGCAACACAGGCATATAGATATTCAGTTTGGTAAAGTTCGGTTAATCTGGTAAACCATATACTGAACCCCAAAAGTGCAGATAGTGACTCATGAGTGTCCTCCTTGCTTGATTACCTTAGTATAACCTTAGTATAACCTTACGGGCGTAAGGTTATACTAAGGTTATACTAAGGTAATCAAGCAAGGAGGATGAGGGGAGGAGTAACGGTTCCTGATCGGATGGAAAACGGGAAAAAGGCATAGTGATGCTGCAATCGGGATGCGGGATATGAGCGTGAATACCGGGAGTGGTGATCAGAGGAGGTCGGAGAATCCTTCTTTTTGTAAGTGTTCAACTACGAATTTCACGTCTTCGCTGCGATCGAGAGTGGTGATCAGAAGAGCGTCATCGGTCTCGACCAGACAGAGATTGTCAACGCCGATAACAGCGGTAAACTTGTTGGATTGAATGAAGTTAGCACGGGCGTCACGGGAAAAATGACGACGGGGGAGGATATTGCCCTCGGGATCAGGTCTGTTAAGTTTCGCCAGCGCCTTCCAGGAGCCGACGTCGCTCCAGCCGTAATCGACCGGGATCACGGCACGGCACGGCGCTGGTTCCATGATGGCGATATCGACGGGTTGGCGGGGCATTTGGGCATAAATGGCAGAAAGATCGGCTGTTATACCATCTTTACGCCAGCCCTCTGCGATCCGGAGCAAAACCGCCTGGATCTCGGGGGTCAATGACGCAATCGATGCCAGGATGGTATTGAGTTTCCAGGCGAACATCCCACTGTTCCAGAAGAAGTTACCCTGCTGGATAAAGCTCTGGGCGGTGGCGAGATCCGGCTTTTCCTTGAAGCGCACGACCTGATTCACTCCGGGTGCGATCTCTCCGCCGGCTTCGATATAACCAAAGCCGGTGGCGGGATAGGAAGGCACAATGCCAAAGGTGACCAGGTAGTCCTCCGCTGCGGTTTCTTGCGCTTGATCCAACGATCGGAGGAAGGCTTCGCGGTCTCTGATCACGTGATCTGCGGGCAGGATGACGATCGCCGCGTCACCGGAGCAGGAGCGTATCTCCCTGAGAAAGAGCATGCTAAGTGCTATGCAGGGGGCGGTGTTCATCCCAAATGGTTCGATAATGATGTTGTCACGGGGAAGGTCGGGCAGGTGCACACGTACCAGTGGCACCTGATCGGCGCTGGTGACGATGAAGATATCCCGGAGCGGGATGCGAGGCAACAGACGGTCAACCGTGAGCTGGATCATTGAGCGTTCGCCGGCTATCCTAAGATATTGTTTTGGCATGCTGTTACGGCTAAGAGGCCAGAAGCGGGTGCCGGCACCGCCAGCCATGATAACTGCGATCATCTTTCCCTCCCGGACTGGTTATTGTTCTATCACCTGCACATCCTTCGGCAGGCGGAATTCCCAGATCCCGTCGGGGATGGCAGCATTGATGCGGATATTGGCAAAGTCGTAGGTGACGCTATTGCCGCCGCTGTCCTGATAGGACAATTGCTCGACAATCCAGTCGGAACGGCGGATACGGGCGTTGAGTTGCTTGATCATGGGGTCGTTTTGGGGAATGAGCTGAACGCTGACGGTCTTGCTATCCTGTTTGGTGATGCTGACCGTGGAACTGCTCCAGAAGTGACGGAGGATATCGACCGGGTTCATCTTGCCAAATTCCGGCAGAATGGCGGTCTTATAGACCGTATTGGTCTGGGAATCATAGAGTTGGACGCGGGTGCCGGCAATGGTCAAACGCTGGCGGTGGGGACGGTCAAAGTCGATCAGCAGGCGTTCCGGACGGTAATAGATCTTGCCCTGGTAGGTGATTTTGCGGTCGAGTTGGCGGAAGAAATTGGTCTGCGTGAGGTCTGCCTGCCAGGTCTTTAGTGCGCCATAGCGCTTGTCGATCTGCTGGTGTATATCATGGGTGTTCAAAGCGGATAGCGTCACTGATAAAATCAGCGACACCAGGATCAGGGCACTAATCCTCTTCATCGGTCAATCCTAATTTTACCAGTTCGGAACGGGTGGCGAGGACGTCGCGGGATTTGCTGCCCAAGTGTGGTCCGATGATATGTGCCTGCTCCAGCATGTCGATCAAACGTCCGGCGCGGGCATAGCCGATCTTGAAGTGACGTTGGAGCATGGAGACCGATGCCATGTTGGCGCGGACAACCACCCTTGCCGCCTCGGGGAAGAGTTCATCGTCATAGTCAAAGAAGCCGAGCTGCTCCGTATCCTGAATGCTGATGATAACTTCCTGTTTGGGTTTGGGTTGCAAGCGCAGAAAATCACAGACGCGGGCGATCTCGTGATCGGAGACATAAGCGCCGTGGATGCGTTCCGGAACGGCTTTACCCGGTGGCAGAAAGAGCATATCACCCTGTCCGAGCAGACGTTCGGCACCGTTCATGTCCATAATGACGCGGGAATCTACGCGGGATGAGACCTGGAAAGCGATCCGGGCAGGGAAATTGGCTTTGATGATACCGGTGATAACTTTGATCGAGGGACGCTGCGTGGCAAGGATCAGATGGATGCCGACGGCTCGTGCCATCTGAGCCAGACGGGTGATGGGCAGTTCGATATCCTTGCCGGAGGTCATGATCAGATCGGCAAATTCATCGACGATAACGATGATATAAGGCAGGCGGTCGCCCTCTCCGGTCTCTTTGATGCGTTCGTTATAGCCGGCTATATCCCGGGCGCGGACTTCCTGGAAGAGGACATAACGGCGCTCCATCTCCTTGACCGCCCAGTACATGGTCTCTAAGGCGGCATCAGGATCGGTGACCACAGAGCCGATGAGATGGGGCAGTTCATTGTAACCGGCGAGTTCGACACGCTTGGGATCGATCAGCACGAGACGCAGGTCATCGGGCTTGGTGCGGAGCAGTAAACTCATGATTATCGTATTGATACAGACGCTCTTACCGGAACCGGTGGCACCGGCGATGAGCAGATGCGGCATCTTTGCCAGGTCGGTGATCACGGGCTTGCCGGCGATGTCTTTACCTAGTCCGAAAGCCAGCTTGGAATCGGTCTGACGGATATCCTCGGAGAGCAGAATGTCCCGCAGATAGATCATGTCGCGGGTGAGGTTCGGGATCTCGATACCGATCAGACCTCTGCCGGGGATGGGTGCTTGGACACGGATGGACTTGGCTTTGATCGCCAGCGCCAGGTCGTCTGCCAGGGAGGTGAATCGGCTTACCTTGACGCCGGGAGCGGGCTCCAACTCATATTGAGTGATGATCGGACCGATATTGACGTTCTTGACGGTGGCTTCGATGCCAAATTCGCCCAGTTTGTCCTTGAGGATCTTGCTGGTCTGGAGGATCTGGTTCTCGATCTTCTCCATGTCCTGCTTGGAGAGCTTGGTCGGGGATTCCAGAAAGTCGCTGATGGAAGGAATCTGGTAGATGCGGGGTTCCTCATCGTCCTCGTCGGTGGGAGTGGGAACTTGATCCGGTCTGGGTTTCGGTGGTTGGTGATCATGTGATCTGTCTTTTGACGGCGAATCTTTGTCTTTGGTGATTGCATTCTGGTTGTGGTCTTTGATCACGGGTGCTACCAGCTCGGGATTGATGACGGGTTCCTGATCGGTAGAGATCCGGGGTGGGCGTTCCTGGCGGATGTGGCGTTGCCTTTCACGTTGTTCCTGCCAGCGCTGATAGTCCTCCCAGATGATGAGGAACCATTGCCGGAGACGTTCCACTCCGACCAGCATTACTGCGATGAAGATCATCCCGCTCCAGAGGACGATCATCGTGCCCAAGGGCTTGATCAGTTGCACCAGCAGCTTCCAGAACAGTTGCGGAATCAGGGAAAGGCGGGTGTTGCTCAGTCCGGCGATGATCGTCTGCAAGAGGAAAAAGTCGATGACCAGGAGATAACTGCGGATGCGATAGCCGGTCTTGTCCACCCGGAAAAGCGTGAAGAAACAATAGGCGGCGACAAAGGCACACAGAAAAAGGGCGAGGGTACTGCCCAAAAGCTTGATCAAGAGGTAGGAAATCAGGACACCGAGATTGCCGATGGGGTTCTTAATATCAAGTCCGGTTTGGAAGATGCTGACGGGGATGCCACGGTCACGGAGAATGTGATAATCCGCCTTGATTGCCGCATTGCTGGGTAGTAGCGAGATAAAGGCAAGCAGGCAGGCGATGCAGATCACCACGAGGATGATATTGCGTTTGAGATGCGATGTCCTACGGGTCTTGCGGGTCGTTCTACGAGGTGATTTGCCCTTTTTCATGGATCAAAACTGCCTATACATTGAAGCGGATGGAGATGATGTCACCGTCATGCACAATATAATCCTTGCCTTCGAGGCGGAAAAGCCCTTTCTCGCGGAGAACCTTTTCGCTGCCATGAGCAATGATGTCAACGTAGCGGAAGCATTCAGCCCGGATAAAACCACGTGCCAGGTCACTGTGGATCCGGCCTGCTGCCGTGACGGCATTATCTCCCTGTTGGATCGTCCAGGCACGCACCTCGTCGGCACCCACGGTAAAGAAGCTGATATAGCCCATCATCTTGTAGCAAAGGTGGTTGAGACGCTCCCGGACGGACTTTGCTATGCCCATGTCCTCCAGAAAGACCTGTGCCTCATCCGCATCCAGCTTGGAGAGTTCTTCCTCAAACCTTCCGGCGATCATTTCCGCCTGATAGCGCTTGCCGGATAGTTCTGTGATCAATTCAGACAGGTCGTCAAAGGGGCGTCTTTCCAAAGCGCCGTTATCGTCGGAGCGTCTTTCCAAAGCGCTGTTGGGGTTGAGGTTATCCTCGGAGCAATTGAGCAGGATCAGCATCGGTTTCTGGGAAAAGAAGGCAAAGCCCTTGACCAGCTTGGCATCCTCGGCAGATAACTGCATAGAGCGTAGCGGCGATCCTTGCTGTAGATGCTCGCAGATATTATGCAACACCCTTTCCTCGGACTGGACGGCAGGGGTCTTCACGCCCCGCTTATAGCCGAGTTCTATCCGCTCCAGACGCTTCTCAGCCAGGATCAGATCACGCAGAATCATCTCCTGCTCAATGTCTGAAAGCTCCCGCAGTGGATCTGCATCACCGCAGAGGGTATCCAGCTCAATATCACTAAAGCTGCGCAAGACCAGCGCATAGCCATCCATGTTCCTGATCGCGGCATAGATATTACTCTCCGGACTATCTGCCGGATCGCCGAAAATGCCGGGAAAGTCATGATACTCGATCGTGGCATAGATCGTCTTTTTCGGTTGATAGATCCGGGACAGGGTACTGACCCGCTCGTCGGTCACCTGGACGACAGCGATATGTGCCTGATCATGCACGCTGTGATATTTATCCGTGGGTGCTTCACCCTGTGTCAGGGCGTTGAATATGGTAGTCTTGCCGCTCTTGGCATAGCCGATAAGTCCGATCTGCATCTATTTATCCTGTTTATCCGTAACGCTTTTCTGGAGGTGTCTGATCTCGGTGGGAGAGAGCATCCGCCAGGCACCGAGGGGGAGTTTGTCCAATTTGAGAATACCGAACTGAAGCCGGCGAAGCTGAGTAACTTTGGCACCCACGGCTTCGACCATCAGGCGGATCTGACGCTTCCGTCCTTCTTTGAGCACGATCTTCAGGCGCATGCCGTTTCCTGAGGACGGCTTGACAAATACCCCGGCGGGATATGTCCTTTTGCCTTCGATCTCAATGCCGTTACGAAGCTGCTCCAATTGAGAAGGATGCAGCTTGCGGTCAAGATCACAGCGATACACCTTTTCGATCTTGTACTTGGGATGGATGAGGCGGTTGATCAGATCGCCGTCGTCGGTTATCAGCAGGAGTCCTTCACTGTTTTTGTCCAAGCGTCCGGCACTCACGCAGTGCTGTGCGAAGTCCGGCAGCAGGTCATAAATCGTCCTGCGGTTGAGTTCATCCCGGCGGCTGACGACATAGCCAGCCGGTTTATTCAGCATCAGATAGATGCTTTTCGGGGGCGGAGCGATGGCCTTGTCATCGACGGTCACCTTATCTTTCGCTGGATCGAGGGTCAGAGTCAGGTCAGAACATTTGACGCCATTTACCTTCACTCTGCCGGCGTGGATATATTCCTCGGCTTTACGGCGGGAACTGATCCCGCACCGTGCCAGAAAACGGTTGATCCTGATCATCCTACCACTTCTCCAGAGTATTCTGCATTACGGAATTAAAGAGGTTGCGGATGATCTCATTGATCGCTGCCTCCCGGCTCTTGAAGCGACTGGTGCTCAGTTCGGAGACCGCATAAACCTCAGAAAGGGTGAGCGAGGCGTTCTCATACATGACCTCATTGCGGATCAGGTCAGTGAAGAGGATACCGAAAGTGATCCGGATCTGGTAGTCCTGAACGTTGTTCGCCGCATCAAAGCTATAGATCTTTTCCTCGAAGGCAGCGATCTTGCCCTCGATCTGGCAGTCCGGCTGTTGGGTAACGAGCCGTAAACGCCCATCATCACGGAACTGGAGCACCATCCGGTTGAGCAGGATATCACCCAGTTCAAACTCTGCCGTCTGGTTCTCATATGCCATCACCCGGATTTTTTTTAAGTGGGGGTAAGCATTTGTAAATACGGAATATGAGCACCCTGCGAAGGTTGTGATTAGCAGTAGGTTACAAATAAAACTCTTGACCATAATAGCATACTCTCAAAGTTCTTGTATCCTTGTCAAGATAAACCTTGACCGCCACTGGTATAAATAATTATAAATATATGATAAATGGAGGTTTACAATGGCTAAGAAGTATGTTTCCAAAGCCGAAGCTGCCAAGAAACTGAAGGTCTCCGAACGCGTGATACAGGAGATGATCAACGAAATTACGTTTGAGAGCAAGATCGTTGGCAAGACAATCAAAATCGACGTGGATTCACTCAATGAATGGCTCGATAATTTGAGCGAGACCGATGAGAAGATGCTCGCACTCAAGCGAGTGATCTGCCATTTTGAGGAATATATGAGAGAGGATAGTATCTTTCTCGATCTGGTTGCAGACAATAAATACGAAGCGATCCGCATCCTCAGCGAGAAAGCCAAGGAACTACGGCTTGTCCGCGATGCCCGCTGGCTCTATGAGGTAGTCGTTGCGCGGGAAGAACTGATCTCCACGGCGATCGGCAATGGCGTGGCTCTTTTGCATCCCAGACATCTGCATCCTTCCCGCATCCGTGTCCCCAGTATCCTGTTCGGCCGCTCGGTGGAAGGCGTGGACTTTGACGCCCCGGACAATAAGCCGGTCAGAATATTCTTTATGTTATTGTTACACAATGATAAACAGCACTTGTTCTCCCTCTCCTACATATCCAAACTCATTATGAATCCCGACATCCTGAGCAGATTCGAGTCCGCCACCACCATCGACGAGATCCACCAAGCATTGACCGTAATCCCCCAGCAAAACCAGCAAAATGTAAAGAAAGTAACGGAGTGACCAATGGCAGCCAGAGTGAGAATCCTATTGGGAAGCAAGAACGACCAGGACGCCTGTCAGCCGATCCTTGACACACTCCATGAATTCGGAGTTGAGTTTGATTTTTATATCTCCTCCGCCCATCGTAAGCCCGAAC
Source organism: Candidatus Cloacimonadota bacterium (assembly GCA_016875595.1). Lineage (GTDB taxonomy): Bacteria > Cloacimonadota > Cloacimonadia > Cloacimonadales > Cloacimonadaceae > VGPI01. Next base: position 531 of record VGPI01000087.1, on the reverse strand, counting down.
AAACAGCACACCTGGCGAAGGATGCCCAGCGGAATGGTATCAGGGTGATAATTGCTTGCGCAGGAATGGCGGCACATCTTCCCGGAGTCGTAGCAGCGCAAACTATCCTGCCGGTGATTGGCGTTCCCTTGTCCGGCAGCGCTTTGCAGGGTGTTGATGCCTTGTATTCCATTGCTCAGATGCCTCCCGGCGTTCCGGTGGCGGCAGTGGCGATCAATGGAGTAAAAAATGCCGCACTTCTGGCGATCCAGATTCTTGCCCTACAGGATGAAGAACTAAGGGAAAAGCTGCACGAGTTTAAGCGTCAAATGGCAAATAGTTAGCGGATGTTTCACGTGAAACACCCCATCCTGTTATTAATGATCATCATCCTGGGCATATCCCTCTGCGGAACGAACCGTATGGTGGCAGAGTGGGAACCACAACGAGGTACCCTTATCTGTTATCCGTTCGGGATTCCATCAGCCCTGGTCAATGCCCTTGCCGAACACGACACCCTATACATCCTTGTAATCAACAATACCGCGTACA
>VGPI01000086.1 GCA_016875595.1 Candidatus Cloacimonadota bacterium | reverse complement strand
AACCTTACGATCGTAAGGTTATACTAAGGTTATACTAAGGTAATCAAGCAAGGAAGAAGCCGGGAAATTAATCCAGAGCTATAACGCGGTAAAACTTTCTATCGGCAAATTCCGCGTTATCAAACCAAGTTTCGGTGATGATCCCAGTACCGGTTGGTTCCAATACGAAACCCTCATAGGGACGGTTGGAGGAATAAAACACATTACAAGCAGAATCCCGCGGTAAGTTCTCTCTTTTTGTTGTACAAAACGGTCAAGAAAAAACGCACACCAAATCCGGGATCGATGGATAATGACCAGATAAGGGCTTTGGATTGGTTTTTTAAGCACATGAATGTGATGCAAGTGACGCAACAGAAAAAACTGGTTTCATGCCATGAGTATCCAACGGGCATATTCATGATCTGATCGGGGCAAGACCGAAACAGCCAGACCAAAATCACTCAGTTTCTCCGTCAGATCAGAGAGCACTGGATACTCCGTCCAGAAATGCCCGGCATCGATCAAAGGGATTGAACTTTCCAGGATTGTGTGATAGGTCAGATCGCCACTGATCAACAGATCGGCTTGAGTGGCAGCAAGAGCGACAAGAGAATTGCCGGCACCTCCGCAAATGGCGATGGTCCTGACCTTTTGATCCATTTGTCTGCCCGCCGTCCATACCTGTGGGTGCGGATTACCCAGACATTGCTGCACGGTTTCGATGACCTGCAGCAGGGTTTGGGCGGGTTCAAAACAGCACAGCAAACCCAATCCATAAGCCGGATTGATATTTTCCACGGGATAATGATAAAGCGCCGGTGTCTCATAAGGATGAGCGGTTTGGATGGCTGCAATTACCTGAGGCAGACGAAAGTCATCGACCATCATCTCCAGTTCGTCCTCGCCGACAGTTTCCAGAATCCCGGCGGTTCCGATGAAGGGCTGGGACCCGGGCAGGGGCATAAATGACCCAGAAACGCCATGCCTGGTAGAACATCCGGCATAGTGTCCGATCCTTCCTGCTCCGGCTTCAAATGCCGCAGTGCGCACCAGTTCTACTGCTTCTGGAGGAACGGTTACACTGAGGTGATGCCATCGGGCTCCGGTCTCCGGTCTAAGTGGTCTAAGCACCTTTAAACCAAGGGCTTTGGCAAGACAATGACTGACACCCCCGGGAGCACAATCAAGATTGGTATGCATGGCGATCACGGCGATGCGGTGTTCAATTAGTTTAAGCAACAAGGGATCGGTGATCTTATCCAGGGAACGGAAGATCATGGGATGATGGGATATGATGACATTGGCGGAGGTCTTGATGGCATAGTCACAAGCTGCCGGAGTGACATCAAGAGTGAGCAGGATCCTGTCGATATGGGTGTCGGTGCTGCCGATCTGCAGTCCGACCTTGTCCCACTTCAGGGCTAACCCGAACGGCGCCATCCCGTCCAGGACCGAGAGCAGTTGTTTTATCGTCATGGTTCCATCCTTTCTTCATTGTCATGGGGTTCATTCTCTTCTTCATCTTCGATGCTCTCCTCGATGGAAGGGTCGGGCAGTTGTCGCATCCGGCGACGACGCTTCCACCAACCGATCAGGATGAACAGGGGAAGAAGGGTAAAGATCAGAGCATTGATCCCGTAAAAGATGTATAAATATGCCAGCCGGCGGGCATAGCGGTCATAATCCCGGGTAAAATCAGAAACCGACTGATTAAAGCTCTGCTGAAAGAAAGGATAAAAAAGCAGCCGGCGGTTGATCCCCTCTTTCAGGGCGATCTTGTCCCACATCCGGTTCCAGTCGTCAATGCGTTTGTTCATGATGTAATGCATGGAGAAGGATGAAGTGAGATAGAATAACTGCCAGTCCGGCTGATCCTTGGGATATATGTGTCTCATCTCACTGAGGGGTAGATATCTGCCCCAGAATCGCATCTGGAGGAATTGGACGTGCTTCTCGAAGCCGAACTGACCGCTGAAGTAGGTCGCCATCCCCTCATGAAACCACAAGGGTGCATCAAGAAAGATGCTATCCACCAGCCAATGGATGTATTCGTGGAGGAGAATGAGCAGGTAGTCGTCATTGACTTGATCCGGGCTGCGGACGTAGATCCGGCGTTCGTTGCGGTCGTAGATTGCCTCACTGAATTCGACGATCCGCCCTTTGCCGACGGTGAGGAATTGGTATGTCTGCCGGTCTGGAATGATCTCAATATCCACGGTCTCGGCAGGTTTTACTCCGAGAGTGATCTGCAATTTGTCGATCCGGAGAGAAAGCGGCCTCTCCAACTGACGGGCAATGGCATCATTAACCGGATGACAATAAAGGCGATAGTACTCCGTACACAGTAATAACCGGCTCTGGTTCATTGCCGGGAGCGACAGGGCATATAGCAGTGCGACCAATACCAACGGGAGATGGAGTCGCATCGGTGCGCCTCATGCCTCAGTCGCTGGGCTCGAAGGCGATTCTGTTCAGCATTTCGTAATACTGGGGTGCATCTTTTTTACTGACGTTGCCGGAGGGAACCCGGGAAATTCTCAGTTCATGCTCATCGCCGTACAGTCGAAACCGGATCAGGTCGCCATCCTGCACGATGGCAGATGCCTTTGCCGGTTTACCGTTGAGATAGACCAGTCCTTTGTCACAGGCGTTTTTGGCAATGCTGCGGGTCTTGGTCAGGCATAGTTTGTTGAGCAGGAGATCGATGCGCATGGTGGTTATTCCTTGTGGTCGAGGATGTCTCTGATTCTGCTTGCCATATCCCTGATCTTGAAGGGTTTCATGATGAAGTCGCGGATACCTTTCTGGGTAGCTTCCTCGGCGGAGATCAGAGTGGTAAAACCGGTACAGAGGATGATCGGCAAGCTGGGTTTCACAGCCAGCAACTTCTCGGATAGATCGATGCCATTCATATAGGGCATGGTCGTATCGGTCACGACGATATCCACGCTGTCAAAGTTCTTGCGGAAATACTCCAGTGCTTTACGGGGATCGGTGAATCCCTCCACCTTGTAACCGAGCTTGAGCAGTCCCTGCCGGAAGACATTGACCAGCATTGTCTCATCATCGATGAACATGATCCGTTCAGTCCCGGCTATTTCAGTATTGACGTCGGTGTATTCGCCATTGGGATGCCATTTATCAGCGGTATAAAGGGGTAAATACACGGAGAAAGTGCTGCCTTCGCCCTGGATGCTCTCGACCCGGATGGCGCCGTGATGAGCTTGAACAATGCTGTGCACGATGGACAAGCCGAGTCCGGTACCCTCATTGGCTGCTTTGGTCGTGAAATAGGGATCGAATATGTGGTCGATGACGCCTTCATCAATTCCCGACCCATTATCGATGACGGTCACTCTGAGATATTGGCACTGCTCCAGTTCCGGATAAGCCACCATGTCCTTGCTGTGAAACGCCACGGTCTCCAGCGTGATCTCGATCAGCCCCTTGTCGTGTTTGATGGCATGCATGGCATTAGTGCCGAGATTTATCAGGATTTGGTGAACCTGACCGGGAACGGCGATCACCGTGCTTTTCTCGGCGGTGTAACGTTCTTTGATGCGGATGGACTTGGGCAGATATGAACGCAGGAACTTGACTGCTTCCCGGACATGATCGACCAATTCAATCACTTCAGTCTTGGATTCCTCCTGACGACTGAAGGAGATCAAATGGCTGATCATCTCTTTGGCTCGGCCTGCGGACTTGAGTACTTCCATCAGGTTTTGGGCGCAGTCCGATTCCGATGGAACGTCGTCAGAGGCAAGTTCGGTATAACCGATGATGGCGCTGAGGACGTTATTGAAGTCATGCGCAATACCGCCGGTCAATCTGCCGATCGCTTCCAGACGTTGGGTTCGTTTGAGCTGCTCTTCCCGCAGGATCTCATAGGTCACGTCCTTGCAACTGGCGATGATGCTGGATAACCGGCCGTCCTTGTCGATGACGGGTTTGACCACCATATCGAGAGTGATCTTGGCACCATCCTTGCGGATAATGTCGATCTTACCACGCCAGGGTTGTGAACTGCGCACCCGGAGCCATGACTGCTGCATGTCGATCCGGCTGTGTTGATCGAAGGGCAGGTATTCCACCGGTTTGTCCAGGAGTTCGATGCGCTTGTAACCCGTAGTCCGTTCGAAGATAGTATTGACATAGCGGATAAACCCCTCGGGAGTGAAGATAATGATCCCCTCACCTGCCTGCTCAATCGCCTGGATCAGTACATTAATCGACTCATCGGCTTGTTTCTTGTGCAGGGCAAAGGCGATCTGCTCCGATACGGACTCGAGCAGGATCTTGTCCTCTTCGTCAAAAAGGTCGTTACGGTCATAGCTCTGCACCACCAGTGCACCGATGACGATATTGTCGAGAATGAGTGGCACGCCCAGCCAGTTCTTACAAAAGACACCCATGAAGCGCCGATTCTCAGTGCGATGGATGATCTCCTCCTCGCCCAGGAGCAAGGTCTTGGCTTCGGAAATCACCTGTGCCGTCAGAGAATAATCGTTATCTGCCTCGACCGGCGATGTATCCTCATTCATGCTGTCCACCAGATATGGGAAGGTGATCAGGTTGCTTTTATGGTCGTACAGGGCGATATAGAGATTGGTGACATCGATGAGCTTGCTCAAAGATACGTGGATAGTGGTAAACAGCTCATCCAGCGAATTGGCGACGTTTATGGCATGACTGATCCGATGGAGAACAAGGGTAAGCATCTCCGAGCGGTAGATCGGGGTCAGATCGGTCAGCATGATGACAGACAGATTGTCTTTCAGAGTTCGAATCGGTACCACTGTCTGCCGGTGGGCATGAAGTTTGTGCCTCATGTCATAAAAGTCGTATTCATAGACATTCGTTGTCTTATGTTCCTGATTCAGCAGTTGCTGGATCCATTCCAGCTTAAATTCCTGCGGCTTGAGCAATTGAATCCTGGAAACGAAGATATCATAGATCTCCCTGACATATTGACCCACGATCTCACCCGTATTCATATTGGTCATATGCTCAAATGCCTGATTCACGAGGATTGCCTTACCCGCACTATTGATCAGGAGCATTCCTTCCGATGCCTGCTCAAAGATACAGCGGAACATCATTTCCCGCTCTTCCAGCTCACTGCGGACTTTATAGAGCTTGGTCAGATCCTGTATGGCAACGATGACGTTTTCAAAGTCCTTTTCTTCCTGACCCGGAATAGACCATGAGATGCGCATGTAGATCTGATTTTTCTTCAGATCGAAGTTGATCCCATGCCCCTCAAAACTCAATTTCCCATCTGCCAGAGCCAGAACCGATTCCATCAGGCAGGGCAGTGATTCCTCCTGAAAGATCAGGTGCACCGAGGATAGCAATTCCTCTTTGCTGCCTGCTTTATACATCTCCAGGGTAGTGTCATTGACATCTACGATTTTCAGCTGGGTGATACACTCCAGTAACTTCTCCGGATAGGTGGAAAAGTATGCCCTGAGATCGGTAATACCCTGGTCTTTGAGGGACAGTACATAATTCCGCACGCCGCTGAAATCCTCGATCCAGATCGAGACCGGGGATTTGTCATAAAACATCTGATAAAAGGATTGATTCATGATTTTCCTAATTCTTTCCTGTGAGGATCCTTTGTGTTTCGAGAGCGATCATCAGTTCTTCATTAGTAGGAACTTTCAACACGGTCACATTTGTCGTTCCGTTGCTCAAAACTTGGATCTTATTGGAGAGGATGGCATTTTCTTCTTCATTGATCTCAATGCCCAGTGCATCCATATCCTGACAGACCTGTGCCCGCATGATCGGCATCCGTTCACCCACTCCTCCGGTAAAGATAAGGACGTCCAGTCCATTCATGGCAGCGATATAGGCACCGATGTATTTCTTGATCCGATAGCTATATACCTCCAGTGCCAGGATGGCTTTGGGGTTCTTCTTCTCGAGGACTTCTGCCTCGATCGTGCGCATGTCGTTGGACAGGAGCGAGAGTCCCAGCATTCCGCTCTTTTTATTGAGAATGGTATTTACTTCCTCCACGCCAAGTCCCAGTTGTTGTTGCATATAGATCGGAATGGCAGGATCGAGATCGCCACAGCGTGTACCCATCATCAGTCCTTCCAAAGGCGTGAAACCCATGGATGTATCGATGGATTTGCCGTCCTTGATCGCGGTGATCGAGGCACCATTACCCAGATGACAAGAGATAATCTTGAGGTCTTCCACTTTCTTGCCGAGGTATTCCGCCGCTTTCAAACTGACATATTTGTGCGAAGTCCCGTGAAAGCCATAGCGCCGGATCTTGTGCACCTGATAAAAGTCGATCGGCAGAGGATAGAGAAAGGCATGAGCCGGCATCGTCTGATGATAGGCGGTATCAAACAACCCGCATTGAGGAACATTGGGGATATTGTTTTTCACTGCCTTGATTCCTGCCAGGTTTGCCGGATTGTGCAAGGGTGCCAGAGCAATACAAGCGGTCATCACCTCGATCACGTGATCGGTGATTAAAACCGCATCCGAATAGTGCTCACCGGCATGTACCAGACGATGACCGACGGCATTGATCTCATCTACGCTGCTGATCACACCATAGGTCGGATCCAACAGCGAATCAATGATCAGTTGTAGCCCCTGTTCATGATCATTGATCACCATCTTCTGTTTCTTCCGATCGAGTCTGGTGCTCTTGTATGTAAATAATGATATATCTTCGCCGATCTTTTCGGCGATCCCTTCTACCAGCACGTCACAATTCTGCATGTTGATTAACTGATATTTGATCGATGAACTCCCGCAGTTCAAAACCAGTATGTTCATTAAATCCTCACTTGTAATGCATTCGGGTGTCACGGAAATTGAACTTTCATATATGTCAATTGATTTCTCAATACCGCTTAACGGTTGACAGATATCGCTCTTCTATGTAAACTGGATTCAAATCATCAGGGAGGTACGAAATGAAGTACAATTCATACGTAAAATTGAGCTTAGCTGTCTTGATCACGATCCTGATCCTGCTCCCCCTTTGGCTGGCATGTGCCAAACCCGCTGAGACCTCTGGTAATCAGCCACCAGGCATAACCATCCCACTTCCCGAGCCCATGATAACTGGAAGCGTTTCGGTCGAACAAGCCATTCACCAACGTCGCTCTACCCGATCCTTCAAAGATGAGTCTTTATCGATCGCTCAGATCTCTCAAATCCTCTATTCAGCGCAGGGGATCAGCCACCAAGAACGTGGCTTGAGAACTGCTCCCTCCGCCGGAGCCATCTATCCTTTGGAACTCTATGCCATTATTGGAAAAGCAGATGACATCGATCCCGGACTCTATCGCTACCAGCCCACAACCCATTCATTGGCATTGATCCAGACGGGCGACCTGCGTCAAAGCATCATTAGCAAGGTAAGCCGACAGGCTTTTGTCGCTTCCGCTCCGATATCTCTCATCCTGACAGTGGCTTATGAACGCATCAGCGAACGCTACTCCGAGCGGGGAATGATGTATGCCCATATGGAAGTAGGCCATGTCGGACAGAACGTCCACCTCCAGGCAGAAGCACTCGGCTTGGGGACGGTGATGGTCGGCGCTTTCAATGAGTCCGAATTGGCAAAACAGATGGCGCTGCCGGATGGAGAGATCCCTCTCTATATCATGCCCGTGGGCAAGAAATAACCGGAAGACGGAAAATAGCGGATCAGTAACAAGCCAGAGAGAAAGTGGTGGGTGATACGGGACTCGAACCTGTGACCCCTACGATGTGAACGTAGTGCTCTAACCAACTGAGCTAATCACCCGGAAAGCGTGGTGGGAGATACTGGATTCGAACCAGTGACCTCTACGATGTCAACGTAGCGCTCTAACCAACTGAGCTAATCACCCGGAAAACGTGGTGGGAGATACTGGATTCGAACCAGTGACCTCTACGATGTCAACGTAGCGCTCTAACCAACTGAGCTAATCACCCACGCTCGTAGGAACGCATTTCTCGGGGGAGCCCCTTTTTTGTCAAGATTTTTCCTCCTGGCAAGGTTATCATGATCAGTCAATCCAGCCGAAGCAAGTCCCGTCGGGACGGTATTTTAGATAGCAAGAACCCATCCCATGACCATTTCGAGTCCCGTCGGGACGGCATTTCAGATAGCCCTCATTTCAACCACAAATCGCATCAAGTCTCGTCGGGACGACATTTTAGATAGCCTTGAACCCATCCCATGACCATTTCGAGTCCCGTCGGGACGGCATTTTTTACCGTTTGATTTGCTATCTAAATTACCCTCCCGATGGGTCTC
>VGPI01000085.1 GCA_016875595.1 Candidatus Cloacimonadota bacterium | reverse complement strand
CCTCGCCTGGGGCGCTGAGGAAAGCGCCCCTACGACCGACACTCTATCTATCGAAAAAACGATGTCCTCGCCTGGGGCGCTGAGGGAAAGCGCCCCTACGACCGACACTCTATCTATCGAAAAGACGATGTCCTCGCCTGGGGCGCTGAGGAAAGCGCCCCTACGACCGACACTCTATCTATCGAAAAAACGATGTCCTCGCCTGGGGCGCTGAGGGAAAGCGCCCCTACGACCGACACTCTATCTATCGAAAAGACGGTGTCCTCGCCTGGGGCGCTGAGGGAAAGCGCCCCTACGACCGACACTCTATCTATCGAAAAAACGGCTGCCGGAGGTTCAGCAGCCGCGATGTATCAGTTAGAAGGAGTTTTAGTGAATGCAACTGCCGCAATCACCTTGGTGATCGTTCATTTCATGACATTGATTGTGTCTGCCTCTGCGGTTACCAGACATGTGAAACAAACGCTCGCCCCTGCCCATCATCGGACGTGATCTGCGGAATACTTCTCTTTGTTCTGCATTCAGTTCTTTGATAATGGATTCCATGAGATTCAACCGGGCATCGGCAAGCTGAAGCCGCTTGTCTGATATCTGTTTTTGTAGAGATCTGGCGTGGTTGAACTTATCCGCCTGGATGGCGTTGCGCAAGTCAATCATCAGGTTCCGGATTTCTGCTTGCACGATATTGGCATGTTTCTGATGGTCTTCACGCAGTCCTCTTATCTTTTGTTGCTGTTCTATGCTCAATTTCAGTTGTTCCCATATTTCCATCATCGGTTTGTCGGTCCTGTTTCGCATCGCTGCAGGATGCTTATCGCAATAGTGCTCGTCTCTTCCCGGGGTACATCCTTTGTGCTCTGTGTTGGTTTGAGCCAATAGTAAGGAGAGGGTAAAGCACATGATCAGAGTTGATAACAGTATTTTCTTCATTTGAATCTCCTGAATTTTCTTACTCGTTGTCGTTGTCTGTGTCTCATTTGTTCGGCGCGTCTTTCAAAGAATTCGCCAGCCTCTTCGGCAGACATACCTTTTCTGGATTCGATTAATTGATTCCCAATAAGGCGTTCGAGAGTTGCATGTGCAGCCAGGGACGCCTCCATTAACTGCTTTAGGGTTGCTTCGTTGATATCCTCCTTGGAAAGTTCCTTTACAAAAGTAAGTTTACTCTCGATAAATGTGACCCTGGCTTGTTTGATTTGCTCATTCTGATGCAATAAATCTGTAACTATTCTACCTGTGCCGTCACCCCGTGGTCCATGATCAGGTGCTGACGGAGGAGAGAACTCTTCCGGTAAGGGGTTTATAAAGCGAAAATAGATAAAGGACCCAAGCACAGCCAGGTTGAATGCCACGGACATCAGGAGCATAACAATGATCCAGCGCTTACTCATCATAATCTCCATTTAATAGTCCCAGGTCATACAAAGTGGTTTCGCTGTACACGATGGTATTGGCTTTGGTTGTTTCCGTCTCTTCGATGGTCAATGTCTTGATCCCTACCAGAGTACCGGTGTACAAACTCAGCAGCAGAGCCAAAGTGATGGGTACCAGCAGCAGCTTCCACCTGCGGCGAATGCTCTGTCTTTGCGGTTCATGTGTCTTGATCTGACCGATGATCCGTTCCTGCAGCCAGCCCGGCATTTCTGCAACATCCTCTCTCTGAAGTATCGCATCCACGGCTTTTAATTGCTGAGTATATTGCGAGCAGGAGCCACATGATTGGAGATGCTTTTCCAGACGCGGTCTCATCCCACCGGACAGCTCTTGGTCCAGATATGGTGTCAGCAGTTTGCGTACTTTAGAGCATCTCATTGGTTCCTCTCATCGTTATTGTCGATCGGTTCATTCTTACTTTCATAATGCTATACACCCCACTCCGGGTTTTCCTCCAGGATTTTTTTGCGGAGTAGCTTCTTGGCTCGCACCAATAGTGATTCCACTGCTTTGACGCTGATATTCAGTTGTTCGGCAATTTCCTTGTAGGACAGTTTGTCATAATACTGCAGATGAATAACAGCAGATAGCTTGATGGGCAGTTCCCGAAGCGCTTTGCGCAAGGGCTCGTGATCCACGGGTTCGGAGGAACCCGGTTGAGCTAAGGAACGAAATCGAGCCGGATCGGTCACGATATAACGCTGGGCTTTCTTCAAATGATTCAATGCCTTATTATGTGCGATCCGATACAGATATGCCGTTGCCGTACCTTCTTCGATCCGGTCAATGTGCTCGTAAAAGGCATAGAAAACCGCTTGCACGAGATCCTGCGTATCCGCTTCATTACCTGTTAACTGATACAAATAATGATAAATACGCCGTTCATTGGCTTTGAGCATGGCTTCAAACTGCTCGCTTCTCATTTATTCCCCATACCTATAATATCATCAATTCCGCATTTCAGACCAGATTTTCATCCAGTTTGTGAGGTGGGTCGGGTGTGCTGACCACAAAAGCTGCCAAATGGTGATGGGGGCGCTGAGGGAAAGCGCCCCTACGGGTGGGTCGGGTGTGCTGACCACAAAAGCTGCCAAATCCACCAGGGATCTGTAGATGCCCTTAAAGCTATCCGCCCAGAGAGTGCAGTTAGGACAGGAGGCACCCATATTATGCACCGGGATCATCTGGCTTTTGCCGCCGAAGAGGCTGCAGAGTTTTATCTGATCTTCATACCGGTCGGTCAGTCATGGTACCCAAATCTCAATCCCAATAAAGCCCTGCCCCTTCCCACCCCCATCTCGATTATCTATTGACAGATTGATGACGTTTTTGAGCATGAATCCTATCTGAAGTAAAGATAATGAGGATAATACGGAGATGGATGTAATCAACGAAACACGAGACCTGTTGAGCGTCAAAGAAGCCAGTCGATGGGCGAGCGGATACTTGGGTAAACGGGTCACCTCGTCCAATATCTCCTATCTTGTCCAATACGGCAGGATCCAGAAATATTCAGATAACGGTCTGGTGCAGATCTCCAAGAGCGACCTGATCCGGTATTATGAAGGGCAGAACGGGTCCAGGGAGTCCAATTGGAAAGAGCAATTGGGTGACGACCTGAATTGGACATTGTCCTTTGATAGCTATACCGAAGCGCAGACAACCAAGCATGTCAACCGGCTACATCCCTACAAAGGAAAATTCATTCCGCAACTGGTGGAATATTTTCTCGACCAGCACACCGACCGATTCAAGCAGGATGTATTTTTCCGTCCCGGGGACCTAGTGCTTGATCCCTTTTGCGGTAGTGGTACTACTCTCGTCCAAGCCAGCGAGCTGGGGATAAAAGCCCTCGGGATCGACATATCTTATTTCAATACAATGATATCCAATTGCAAAGTAGGCACATACAATACCGGACAAGTTCAAGCGGAGATCGATCGCATCAACCGTCAATTGAAGTGTCATTTAAGTGACTCACATATATTGGATTTTGAGGGCAGATTACTCATTGATCTGAACAAATTCAATCAACTGCACTTTCCGGTGCCGGAATATAAGTATCGTTTGCGTCGGGGCGAGATCAACGAAGCGGAATATGGCAGCCAAAAAGAAGCCGAATTCAAGCCCATCTATGACCGCCTGGTCAGCGAATACCACGTTGAACTGAGACAATCCAACCAGCAGTCATTCCTTGATAAATGGTTTTCCAAACATGTCCGGGATGAGATTGAGTTTGTCCATAACGAGATCCAAAAGATTACCGACTTCCAGCTACGCTCGATCGTCAGTTTGATTCTCAGCCGGACGATGCGCAGTTGCCGGGCTACCGCTCATGCTGACTTGGCTACCTTGATCGAACCGGTTTTTTCCACTTACTATTGCGCCAAGCACGGCAAGGTCTGCAAACCGCTGTTTTCAATACTGAAGTGGTGGCTCACTTATTCCGCCGATACTATCAAACGCTTGTACCAATACGAGAAACTGCGCACCGACCGGATGCAGATCTGCCTGACCGGTGATAGCAGAACGATAGACATTGCCGCCGAATTGCACCGGATCGATCCCTCCTTTGCCGAACATTTCAATCAGCATAAGATCAAAGGTATCTTTTCATCTCCGCCCTATGTGGGGTTGATCGATTACCATGAGCAACATGCCTATGCCTATGACCTCTTCGGTTATCCCAGACAGGATGAATTGGAGATTGGACCCTTATACAAGGGACAGGGACGCGAAGCCCGGGAGAGTTACATTGAAGGGATCAGCCAGGTATTGGTTAACTGTAAACGCTTTCTCGCCGATGATTATGACGTTTTCCTGGTCGCCAACGATAAATTCAACCTTTATCCGGTCATAGCCAGGAAATCCGGAATGACGATCGTCAACCAATATAAAAGACCGGTATTGAATCGCACCGAAAAAGATAAAGGTGCTTATTCCGAGATCATCTTCCACCTGAAGGAGAAAGCATGGGATTAACTTCCGTGCAGCAAGAGAGCATTGCATCACTACTCAAGACATGTATCCGGAATAGATTTGCGAAATATAACCCTGAACCGGCTTTTATACCCTTCCATACCAGGCTGCTTGGAAAAGAACGGTTGGCTCTATGTGCTTTTATCCAGTCACTAAATACCAATTTTGGGATTAGCATATTTGAGCCGGTCGCCAAAGCCATCGCCCAAGATCACTTTTCCTATGCTGAGAATCGGCAGAAAGCGGGGACACAGATCTCCACAGCTTCTCAACGGGTCATTCAAAACATCATCGATAACCTGAGTAGCGCTGCTAAATCTCCGGATCAAGATAATGAGCTCAAACTAATCCGGGAAGTGTGCAGACAAGGAGAAATACGGACAGTGAAGCCGACAATGGTGGATCTGAAATTGGTCGATAAATCGGGGCGGATATTCCTGATCGATCTGAGACAGCCAAGCCCAATGCTGGAGAATTCAAGGGCTTCAAACGAACTCTATTGGAGTGGGCGGCAATCACCCTACATGATAATCCTGATGCCCGGATTCACACTCTGCTTGCCATTCCCTACAATCCTTATGAACCCGAACCTTATAACCGGTGGACAATGCGAGGAATGATCGACCTTGACCATGAACTCAAGATTGCCGATGAGTTCTGGGATTTTCTCGGCGATGCAGGAACATATCAGGATTTACTGGATATCTTTGAACTGGTGGGGGTCGAACTCCGTTCGGAGATAGATGGATACTTTGAAAGATTTAGCAACTCATAGGAGGTACATATGTCCCCCAAGGAACGCTTATACTCCGACCTGAGCTGGCTATGGCCGATGTGGGGCGATCCGGCAGGGGAGTATGCTGATTATGTCCAGCAGGTGATCGCCTGGATCGGGAAGTATGGACGCCGGAAGTATCGGACTGTACTGGATCTGGGTTGTGGCGGGGGCAAGTGCAGTTTTACCCTCAAGGATCATTATGAGGTGATGGGTCTGGACCTGAGTCCGGATATGCTGGCGCGCTGTCAGGAACTGAATCCGGGACTTGCCACGGTCTGCGCGGACATGCGGTCATTTGATCTGAAGCGGGAATTTGACATTATCCTCGTCAATGACGCCATCTCTTATATCACGACGGAGGGAGATCTCAGGCAGGTGCTGGATAATTGCTTCCGGCATCTCGAAGACGATGGACTGGCGATCCTGACACCGGATATCTGCCAGGAAGAATTCATCCAGAACGAGACGAATGTCTTCCATTCCATCCCCCATCCGGATCATCCCGATACCCAAGTGGTCTATATCACCATCAATTACGATCCCGATCCGGCGGACAACAAGTATGAATGCCTGTTCCTGTATGTGATCCGCAGCCCGGAGGGTTTGAGGGTGGAGCGGGATCTGCATCATCTGGGCGTGTTCAGTTTATCGACCTGGCAGAGGTGCATCCGGGAAAGCGGATTTGACTACCATCTCGAAGAATACACCGGTGAAGAGGGGAAATACCGGACTTTGATCTTGTTCAAGACCGGCGGATCTCACGGCTCCCACGACAATGACCAGTAACAGCGATGACCGGAGAAACTTATGGAGAAATATGCCGCCAGTTGCGGACTCTACTGCGGCGCTTGCAGCAGTATGTTGACTAATGAACGGCATAATGGCGCGCCGGATGCCAGCCATTTTGTCTGCGAATACGCGGAAAGCCCCTGTGCCGGATGTGGCGATGATTGCCGGGCGGGCTGTGAGTTTATCGTCTGCTGCCACGGGCGGGGAATAGATAATTGTGCCTTTTGTCCTGACTTCCCGTGCACCATGATCACCAATTTCAGCCGCGAGGAGTGGATTCATCACCGCGATGTATTGGACAACCTCTCCCGGATCAAAGAGGTCGGACTGGTGGCATGGCTGGAGGAACAGCGCCGGCAGTGGTCATGTCCCGGCTGTGGTAAAAGGACGCATTGGTACCAGAACAGGTGCCATTCCTGCGGTGCAGAGTGGAGCGGCAGGTATGATACTGCCGAGAGCAACACGCAGTAATCACGCGCATCGTTGCGCTGCATCCCCTGCCTGATTCGGATTCAATTCAGCCATATATACATCAGATAAGGAACACGTAAAGATCGTATAGTTAATAGAGTTACGCCATCCAACCTCACCTTTTCCACTGTGTTCCTTGTGTGGCTCTCCTGATCAAGCGGTTATCAAGCGTTAATCAAGCGTTAATTATTAACGCTTGATTAAGAGGGGATAATGACTTGATTAAGAGGGGCAAGCAGGAGATGACCCGTGGTTTTGTTACCGGTATTTGATGGTGATTCACACTGAGACGATAACGTTGAGCATCACCATAGGAAAAGCACCTCGCTTGCAACAATCCTGAGTGAGTATTCACATCATAGGCGATCTTGCGCATCAGAGTGTATATCGTATCAACAAACCATAAACGTGTTTCAAGAGGTACAGGTAAGTATGGTTCGTATTTTATCCTTGCCAGAATTTGGGTTCTTGGAATCATGGCACGAAATGCAGTAGAAACTGAGGAATTATATGGCTACAATGGCTGATATCCGTAATGGGATGATCATAGAATTCAAGGAAGGTCTCTATGAGATCGTTGAATTTCTGCATGTCAAACCGGGTAAGGGTTCTGCCTTTACCCGCACCAAACTCAAGAACGTCAGGACCGGCAAGGTTTTGGAGAACACCTTTCGGGACAGCGACAGCTTCAATGAGGTAAGAGTAGAACGCACCAAGAAAGAATATCTGTATCGGGATGGGGACTTCTTTATCCTGATGGATCTGGAGAACTATGAGCAGATCCATGTGGATAAAACCCAGGTGGGAGAACTGGAAAAATTGATGATGGAAAACATGGAAGTGATGGTTCTGGCACTCGCCAGCGGTGAAGTGCTCGGGATCGAATTGCCCACTACCGTCATCCAGACAATCGCGGAATGCGAACCCAACGTCAAAGGTAACACCGCATCCGGTGGAGGCAAGTATGCCTTTACGGAAACCGGACTGCGACTGACGGTGCCCTTCTTCGTTGAAACAGGCGACCGCATCAAGATTGACACCCGCACGAGCGAATACATCGAACGCGCGTAGGATATAAAACATGAAAAGAGGATAAAATGGGAAAAGTCAAAAGCTTTGCCGCCAAACTGGCACACGACACCACCACCGAAGGAAAGGTGATCTGCCCGGTCTGCAAGACCGAAGTCAAAAGAATTAAACTCGTCAAAAACAAAAAAGGTCAGACCGGCTGGTCACCCGATCAGGAAAGCGTCAAGATTTGTCAATGCAACGAAGCCGCTATTTACACAGGTAAAATTCTGTAACACACTGTAACACATTGTTATTATACGCTCGTTTTCACAACCCTTGCCGGGGACGGGAGACGAGCGTGTTTCGTTTGAGCATGGAAAATAGCTTGACTACAGAGCAAACGTAGAATGAGTGACAAAATCCGGTGGTTTACCGGAGTTTTATGTCGCTTGATTCCTGGGGCGCTCTGGGAAGACGTCCCTACGATGACAAGGGTGCCGGATGATGATGAAACGCCACGGATGAACCGAAGGAGAAGGTTTAATGAAGATGAGATATGATCGACAGGTCATGTATGGCATGGCTTTGCTGATGCTGCTGGCAGCCGTGATCCCGGTCGGGGCTATGGTGCCGGCGCATCCCCTGTATCAGGATCCGCCGGCTCAATTCCGGAGTACCAGGATCGAGGGTACGGTGTCCGGCGCTGCCGGTAAAACACGGGTCATTCCCAAGAATATCCTGGTCTTGAGGGTGCAGTTCAGCGATGTAAGATTCCAGACCCTTCCGGCGTATCCGGATTCTTTGGTACATGA
>VGPI01000084.1 GCA_016875595.1 Candidatus Cloacimonadota bacterium | reverse complement strand
AACGATAAAATGCCGGTTTCCGGCATCGATATAAGTGCCCTTCCAGCCCTGAACGCACATATTCTCCCGGATAAGCTGCGGAGCGGCGGTCTCTGCTTCGATCAAGAGGTGTTCTCCGCCCTGAATTACCCTGGTATGTTTCAATCCGGAATCGGTGTTGATGGCGAATTC
This sequence comes from Candidatus Cloacimonadota bacterium, assembly GCA_016875595.1. Taxonomy (GTDB): domain Bacteria; phylum Cloacimonadota; class Cloacimonadia; order Cloacimonadales; family Cloacimonadaceae; genus VGPI01. The sequence goes on along the minus strand of VGPI01000084.1, from coordinate 8,293 downwards.
GTTGAGGTCACTTACTTCGTGTAGAAGAGCAGTACAACAGCGTAACGCCGAGCCACACATCTCCGCCCGGCTGCCATCGGCATTATAGATCAGCATGCATGGCGGTGAGGCGATCTCCGCTGCCAGGATGACCAAGCCATCGGCACCAACGCCAAAATGGCGGTCACAGATGCGTTGCGCCAGACCGGGGATCTCAACATGCTGTTCAAGGCTCATTGGTCTGATCCAGACGATAAAGTCATTGCCCTGCGCCTGCATTTTGATGAACGGGATCAGCATAGGATTTCTTTGATCATATCCTGAAAGGAATAAATCCCTTTGCGGTCTGCGAGCCAACGCGCTGCCTGCAAGGCACCGGCAGCAAAACAGGAACGGGAGCGTACCCGATGGATCAGTTCAATGCTGTCGGCTTCCGAATCAAAACCCACTGTGTGCGTACCCGGGATGGATCCGGCACGGATGCTGGCAAAATGCAGTTCCTCCGGCTGGATCTTTTTTTCTGACCGGTCATACTGAGCTTGGGTCTTGCGCTGGATTTTTTCCAGCAGGATCCTGCTCAATTCGATCGCCGTGCCGGATGGGCTGTCCGCCTTGTGCCGGTGGTGCAGTTCATAGCCAAAGACGTCATAATCGTCAAAACGGTCAAATGCCTCGGCTGCTGCCGTTACGATCCGTGAAAAGAGATTCATCCCGATGGAGAAATTGGCACCCCAGAGCAGTGCGCCATCATGCCGCGTGATGATCTCCCGCACCTCATCAATCCGATCCAGCCAGCCGGTGGTGCCGATCACGACTGCTCGGTTCAGGGCAGCGATCTTAGTCAAATTGTCGATGACTGCAGTGGGATGAGTAAAATCAATGCAAACCTCAGTGTCACCGATGCTCTCTGCCGTGATCTGATGCGGATATGCGTTACTGGCGGTATCGATTATGGCACTTATCCGGCAGTGGTATTGTTCCGCCAGGGAATGCACCATCCGTCCCATCTTGCCGTATCCGATCAGTGCGACCTTCGTCATCCTTTCCCCTTTAGCTTTGTGAATAACAGCCAATCAAGGCTGCAACGAGTTCCACGCCCTTTTCCAGATCGGCGATCTCGATGTGTTCTTCGACAGTATGATAGCCCGTCATCCCAGTGCCACATATGATCATGGGAATACCCGCAGCATTGATGATATTGGCATCGCTGCCACCTCCGCCCTTACGCAGGTCGGCTTTCAATCCGATCCGGAGCATGGCGTTGATGGCGTTGGCTATGACCGGATGGTCATCAGCAATATTGAACTTGGTATATTCGGTGCGGATACTGATATCCGCCTTGGCTTTGTAACTATCGTGCTCATGTTTTTCGACCGTCAGTTCCACCGCCCGTCGCATATCATCACATACCTGCTGGAGTTTCCGGGCATTATGGGAACGGGCTTCACCCTTGATATGGACATGGTTGGGAACTATGTTTCCCGAGATCCCGCCATTGATCACACCGATGTTGCAGGTGGTTTCAAAGTCGATCCGACCCATGGGCATGATGGAGATTGCTTCAGCGGCGATGCGGATAGCGTTTATCCCCTTCTCCGGTTCCACTCCGGCATGTGCCTCCTTGCCGAAAATATCGATCCGGATCGAGTTTTGCGAAGGTGCGGCGATGGTGAGTGAATTCAGGTCACGGCTGTCAAAGGCATAGCCCAGAGCAGAGCGGATCACTGATTTGTCGAATGCTTTGGCACCCAGGAGACCGATCTCTTCACAAACGGTAAAGAGCACTTCGATTGGTGCCAGGGGTATCCCCGCACCCTGCGCTTTCCTGATCCCATGGATGATCTGAGCCACGCCGGATTTGTCATCAGCGCCGAGAATGGTCGTGCCGTCACTTTCGATGCGGGTTCCGGTTTTTCTTGCCTTGATGCCGCAACCCGGTTTGACCGTGTCGATATGCGCGCAGAGCAGGATCGGCGCTTTGTCTGCGATGCCGGGAAACCGGGCAAAGATATTGCCGGCATTTCCACCGGTGGAAGCTGCTGCATCATCCTCTGTGACCAGAGCGCCCATCGCCTTCAGATCAGCAGTCAATCTGTCCGCCATGCCCCGCTCGTCGTGCGATTCACTGTCCAGAGAGACCAAGTCGATGAAATAGTCCTCGATTGGTTTCGGCATAATTTACTCCTTAGGCTGACTTCTTCTCCCGGGCATTGTTTCTGTCGGCTTATTTTTGTCAAAGTAAATCTATCCTATCCTGGGGTCAGGTAAAATTATGCCGTCACCTACCGTGCGAAACACTCGGGACGTCGAGCCAGATCTTCAGATGAGCATATTCTCCAGATGTTGCATCTTTTCTTTGAGCAGAGCTGTATGAGCAGCCATGTCTTTGCGGTCGTTGATATACACAGGATCGCCGTAGATGACCTTGATGCGGGCAAATGGTTTGGGCACGCGGAATCTGTCCCAGGACTTAAAGACCCACTCCCGGCGGGTATCCGCCACCACCGGAACGATCGGGATACGGGCGAAGTAGGCGATCTGAAAGATACCCGGATGGATCGATCCGGTAGGACCTTTGGGTCCATCGGGAGTAATTCCCAGTTGGTAGCGCTGAGCAATCCGGATCATTTCTTTCATTGCCCTGAAGCCTTCCCGGCTGGTAGAGCCGCGGACAGTCGGGTAACCCAGTTCTGCTACCGGACCGGCAAGCAATTCACCGTCCCTGGAAGCCGAGATCAGGACGGCGATCGGATCGCCCAATCTATGCAAGCATAGGTGTAATAGATTGCGGTGCCAGAACATATAAATGCACTTCAGGTCTTCATGCGGTTGATTGATCACCTCAAACCGGAGTGACTTGCGCAACTGCCGCAGGAGCCAGGCGGCGATCTTCTTCTCCAGATACAAGAGCAGTTTATTCATCTATTTTGAGCATTAGTCGGATCAATCTGACCATTTCAGCGGAGGCGGATAAGCCCCCCAGCAGTGATTTGATCTCTGCCAGATCTTGTTTCATGGCATTGTAAAGCTCCCGATCCGTCAGGTATTCGCGGACGATCCGGCTGATATTGGCGGGGGTGACGGCATCCTGCAGCAATTCCGGCACGGCATCCTTTTCCAGGACGATATTGGGAAGTCCTACCCGTTTGATCCTGACCAGGCGTCTGGCGATCCGGTAAGAGATGGGAGAGGTCTTGTAGGCGATCAGCAAGGGCGTCCCCAGATAAGCCGTTTCCAGGGTGGCGGTGCCGGAAGTGGAGACGATGAAGTCGCTGTATTTCATCAGTTCGTAGTTGTAGCCGTCGATGATGTGCGCCTTTGCTGCCCCGCTTTGATGAATGATCTGCATGAACCGGCGATGGTCAATGCTCTGGGATTTGGAGAACAGAAACTCCAGGGAGCCGTCATCCAGCCCTTGGCTTGCTTCCAGAAAGACCGGCAGCATCCGCTCGATCTCCAGCATCCTGCTTCCCGGTAAAAAACCCACCCAGCGCTTCCTGGCGTCCAGTCCATAAAAAGCGGCAAAGGCATCCCGATCCAGTTCCAGCTTGATCTCCTCCGCAATCGGATGACCTACGAAACTACCGGTCACATTGTGGATATCCAGCAGTTCCTTCTCAAACGGCAGGATACAGGCGACATGCCGGGTGTTGTACTTGAGCTTGTAAACCCGCTTGTGCTTCCAAGCCCAGAATTGCGGACAGATGAAGTACAGAACCGGAACGCGGGCATCATCGGCAAACTTTGCCACCCGCAGGTTCAAGCCCGGATAATCGACCAGGATCGCCAGGTCTGGCTTGTCCTCAGAAAAGCTTCGTTTGAGGCGTGATTCCACTTTGTAGAAGAACCCCAGATGCTTGATCACCTCGGCAAATCCCATCAGCGAGAAGCGTTCATAGGGAAACAGCGGCTCCAGTCCCTCCGCTTGCATCCGTTTGCCACCAATGCCGTAGTGCTGGATGTAGGGAACGCTCTGATTCAGCTTGCGCATCACCACCGCGGCATGCAGATCCCCGGAATTCTCCCCCGCCAGCCAGAAGATCCGAAATTGCTTCATGCTCTCTACCCGAAAGTGACTATGCCCAGCAAGCAGAGTGAGGTCACGATCACGGCTGCCATCAGCACTCCCAAAAAGATAAAGAACATGGCGCGCCAGAACTTGATATCGAAGATATTGGCTGCCAGAGCACCGGTCCAGGCACCGGTCACCGGTAATGGGATCCCGACGAATATGCTCAAGCCCAGCGCCTGGTACTTCTCCACGACCTTGCCCTTGCGGCGGGTACGGCGATACAGCCAATCCGTAAACCTGATCCCGATCCGGCTCCGCCGCAGAATCCGGAATAACCCGTTATAAAGCAAGAGCACCACAGGAATCGGCAGCATATTGCCGATGATGGAGAGCGTTGCTGCTTCCATCCAATGCATCCGGTAGAAAAACATTGCCACCGGGATCGCTCCCCGCAACTCGACTATCGGGAGCATTGAGAGGATGATAATCACCATCGCGGGATTCAATCCGGTTCTATCCAGCCACTCGACCGTCCGCTCACGCAATCCGGTGGCGGCAAGCACACTCACCCCGATCAGCAGTAACAGCGTTATAACTATGCGCTTTGTCTGTATCTTCATCGTTTCGCCTTTGTCAATAATGGGGCTCACAATTTGTGCAGGCAGGGATTTTGTAAACTTTTTTCTCGGTTTTACTGCCTTCCGCTTATCTTATCCGTAAAACAAATCGATCCAACCGGGAGAAAACATGTCGATCAGAGACCAACTGCTTAATTCGCTCAAAAGAGCCATGAAAGGTGAAATGGACGGCATTACGCTTTACCAGAACGCCGCCGACCACAGCAATGACCCTCAGATCAAAGAATTCTTTCAGAGCCGTGCCGAAGAAGAACGGGCACATTACGGCTATCTGATGCAATACTATCAAGAGATCACCAACGACATTGAACCCACCAACCTGTCCGGCATTTCCGGAGAGCAGACGGCTTTCAGCCCGATCATTTCGGACGACTTTGTCCGGCGGATCGGCTCCGATCAGATCCTCTTCTCTGCCATCTCCACCGCGATCTTATTGGAGAAGGATGCCATCGACCACTACACCAGGTGTGCCCAGGAGACCGATCTTACCACCCTGAAAGCTTTTTATGGCGCGCTGGCGGACTGGGAAAAGACCCACTACGACGACCTGCTCAGCATCCAGAAGGAAGCCGAGGTCTATTGGTGGAATTTGAATCAGTTTGAACCGTTCTGATCGAGGCGGAGCAACTGCAGGACGACATGGACGCTCTGCAGCGAGATATGCTTGTGGAAGCGGTGTTCCAGATAGCGGAACAGGAAGCCATTGACCTCTTCCGCCATGGAACTGCTGATCTGAAACTCACTCAGATAATTACCGATCTCCGGCAGATGGAAAAGCAGCCGTCGGGCTTGCGGGGAAAAGCCGTGCACATTATAGATCTCCCCAAGGCACTGTTCACATAAGGGAAAACCGTTCTGTTCCTCATAACCGGAGGGTTTGATACCCTGCCGGTGACAATGTCCGCAGGTTCGCAGTTCCAGCGGGACACCCAATTCCCGGGTAATCCTCAGCATAAAGCGCCAGAATATAGCAAGGGTGTTTCTTTCTACGTTTTTGACGTATTCCAGATAGGTGACCAGCAGCCGGTAGATATCCTTCAGCTCTTCTGGTGATATGATCAGAGCAGCCACCAACTCCGCTCCCGATTCGGCACAAGCCCGGTTCATGGCATCGTCCGTCTTGGTCAGTTCCCGGATCAATGCACCTTCGGCATAGAGATACATCCCGCCTTCCACGGGCTCATAGAGAACGAACTCCAGTTCATTAAGCCGTTGCAAGTTAGTATATTCCGGCTTTTTACGGATACCCTTTGCCAGGATCGATATCGTGCCGAGCATCTCGGAAAAGGCATGGATCACCAAGCTCGATTCACTGAATCTGGTGGTTCGCAGGACGATCGCCAGGGTCTTGATCTTACCTTTCATTGGATAATTGTGCTTTGGCGCTTCTCAGGTCAAGCGGCTGGGCAAAGACGGTATGATGGTTCGTGTAAGTGACGAAACCCGTGGGACTTCGTCTCGGTTTCCGGACATAGCGCACTTGGGTATAATCCACCGGCACGTTCTGCGAGAATTTTGCCTTGCTGTAATATGCCGCCAGCCCGCAACACATCTCGATCAGGTGTTCGGGTGGCTCTTTCCTGGCAAAATTGCGCAGCAGGACGTGCGCCCCCCGGTAGATGCGGGTATGAAACCACCAGTCATGCGGTCTTCCCAATTCAGTGGAGACCAGATCGTTCTCGCTGGCTTTTCTACCGATCACGATCTCCCAATCCTGATCGATCTTCAGGCGCAGGAGTTTATCCAGTTTGCCGATGCTGTGACCGGTCTGTGGCTTGCCGCCTTTGGTCTCGGGATAGATGATCTCCCCGGCTTCGATCCGCCGGATGATCCCTTTGACCGTTTCCGCCGCTGCTTCCGATCCCGCCAGGTTTCGGGCGATGATGGCTGCCCCGTTACGAGCTTTGTGAAACTGTTTGATGTAGCGCTGCATATTCCTGACCGCATCCAGCGTGGGCTCCAGCGGGATGCTCACCGGCGGCGCCTCAGGTGCAAAGTAGTTGACGGAGACCAGTTCGGTCTGTCCTTTGTTGATATCGCTCAGGTTATACTTGATGATCTCTGCATATTGGTACCATTTTTCGGCATCTCTGGCAACAGTAAGCTCGTTGGTTTGAGCAGCGATCTTCCGTTGGATCCGGTCGTGTAAACGGCTCCACTCGCGGATTAGCCGCTGCCGCAGTTCGGTTCTCTCCCGGTTGACGATCACCAGATCATAATAGTCCGCCAGATATTGGTTTACATCATCATAAGTCCTGCTCTCCGAGTCTGTTTCAATCGTCAGTAATCCGTCATTTTGCTCCGGGGCGGGTTGGTACGAGGTCTGCGGCGGATGGTAGATCAAGCCCGGCAGGATCTGGCGTTGGGGATTGTCTGCCAGGGAGTATTGTTGACAGGCATCTACAATCCGCAGTTGACCTCCCTCGACCCGGCACAGGATCAGATTGGGATTGGGAGTGATACATTCAAAGATCAGGGCAAAGTCCATCCGGTTCTGGTAAATATCCCGCAAACGCAAGTCAAAGCGGAGGATACGGTCATTCTCGGCGATCCCGGACCGGATCAGTTCCGCCTTCTCAAGCTGCTGCCAGAGGCGTTGTCCGGCTTTGGCGCCGGAGCTCTCCGTTGTCCAGTAGGCAAAGGCGTCATGCCTGCTCCGATAAAGGACAAGCGACACTCCGCCGGAAAACTGCACCACGTGCCTGTCTTCCATCCGAATGATCCGTTGGACTTTGGTTCCGGGGTGATCCTGTCTCGCCCAACGCGACAAAACTGCATATCTCATAATTTACATTTGCCTTGACGCCAGAGTATATTATTTTTTACTGTGTCACGATATTAATAATCCGTTAGGAGTCAAGCATGAAAAGTACGACCTGGATCCTAATTGCAGCGCTGGTAATCATCGGCGTGGTGTTCGCCATTATGTACTTCGGCGCATCCGGCAAGCTCAGCTCGGTGGAAAAGGAAAAGGAAGAGATGCAGAATTCGCTCGCCCTCGCCACCCAAACCATCAGCGATATTCAATCCAACCTCGATGAACTGGACAGCCAGTTGAATATCAATGGTGAGTTTCCCGGAGCCGGCTCTGGTGACCGCCGTACCCAATTGGCTAACAGAATCAATAATATGCGTGCCCAGATCGAGAATGACAAACGGCGCATTGCCGATCTCGAACTGCGACTCAATCGCTCCAATACCCAATTGCGTGGCGTCCAGGAACTGTTGGATAAACTCAAGAGCTCGGTTGCCGACAAGGAAAAGATCGTTGCCGAACTGCAGAACCGTCTGGGTATCGTCAATGAAACCCTCGAAACCGAAAGGATCGCCTCGCGCCAGGAAATCGCCCGCCGTGATCAGACCATTGCCGAAAAACAAAGCACTATTGCCGAAAAGGACAAGGATATCAATACCATGTACTATATCATCGGCACCCGCAGAGACCTGATCGACAAGAAGATCGTTGACCGCCGCGGTGGTTTGCTCGGGATCGGCAGGGTATCCACCATGACCGACCAGATCAATATCAAGGAATTCACCACCCTGAACCTGCTCGAATCCGCTGAGTTCTCCTTCCCCGCCACCCGCAAGGGCTATTCTGTCCTCTCCAGTCAAAACGCCGCCTCCTATCGCATCGATAAAGCAGGGGACTTCTACATTCTCA
>VGPI01000083.1 GCA_016875595.1 Candidatus Cloacimonadota bacterium | reverse complement strand
CTGCGGCATCCACCGGTAGTGACATCAATGCCAACGCTGCCCGGATCGCTGCTGAAAAGCTGATCCGTCAACTCAGCGAGCCCGCCTGTGACCTGATCCTTAACCTTATCCAGCCCGGTAATTTAGCAGTTGATTCCGCTCCCCCGGCGCAGATCGATCCCCAGACCCTGATCTTTGCTGACAATCAGGTCTGGTCCAGTGCTTATCCCGATATTCAGATCAAGTTCCCCGATCTTATCCGCCATGCTTACAATCAGCGCGTCGCCTTGGCTGCCTACGGCTACTATCGCACTCCCGATGTCTGGTTCGACCGCGATCGGGGCATCGGTAATCCATTCTATTACTATGTCTTTGGCTGTGCGCTGTCGCAGGTGGAGGTGGATCTTATGACCGGAGAACATCGCCTGTTGGCTGCCTTTATCGTTCACGAAAATGGTCAAACCCTGCATCCGGAGATCGATCGCGGGCAGGTCATCGGCGCCTATATCCAGTGTTATGGCTGGTGCGCTCTGGAAGATATCGCTCCCGACAACAAGGGCAGGTATCTGGCTCTTACGCCTTCTACTTACAAGATCCCATCCATTCGCGAAATGCCGGATAAACTGGTGGTGGAACTGGTGGAATCCCAATCCCGATATGCCAGTGTCATGGGCAGCAAAGCCACCGGTGAACCGCCCTTTATCTATGGACTTTCCGTGTTCTTTGCGATTGAAAATGCCGTCCGTGCCGCCTGTCCCAATGCCCGATTGCGCTTCCCCGCCATCCCGGAGGCAGTGATCATGGCAATGTCCAGCGATTGATCCATAGCCAATCCTTTACGTCGGTTTCGCTTCACCTTCGCCTCGAGTTTGCCTCGAGACTCGAAGCGATCTCGAGGCGAAGGTGAGGTAAAAGCGAAGTCAAAGATCTGGCGGTAATCCGCAAACGAGAGACAACAAACTGCTATGGAATAGTCAGGAGAACGAACATGCAAAAAAGACAGGATGTTGATCATTTGATTGCCTTTGGTGGCGGGCTAACAGCATTATGCACAATCATCGTACCTGCGCTGAGTATGGTTTTGGCGGCAGTGGGAATCGTCTTCGGAATAGTGGCGTACAATGCAACACAGAAATGGATGGCCAGATCCGGACTGGCAATGGCGATACTGGCGCTGATCCTGGATCTGATCTATTGGTATGTAGTTATGGTGAAAGGGTAAGCGCCGGCTATTTATTCAGACCGTCAGTCCTGATCTTGTTGAGCAGGCTGGATCGATCCTGGACAAGGAGTTGAGCTGCCTGGCTGAAGTTTCATCCCGTTGTCTCCTGCCGTTTCAACTCACTTTCCCACACGTACAGGATGGCTATCGGGTACACCTTGTTCCCATCATTATAGGACACAAAAAGGAACGTTCAATGCTCAGAGGATTACTCAGCACTTTCATGCACGGATGAGGTGAGGATAATTCAACTGGGAATGGATATTTAGGATGAGGTCGTTGCCCGTGATAAAAGAGCAATCGGGAGTACGGCAGGTATAGATGAATTCGTCGCAGTAATCACTGTTGAGATCGGAATACAGCTTCAGCAGCATCTGGTCGGTTGCCCTTTTGCCTGTCACCAGGTTCAGTTGGTGAGACAGCGGCATGGGTACAGCCAGCAGGTATCCCGCCCAAAAAGTCAGGAGCGTCGTAAGCAAGCATCTTACTGCTGCTCCGAATTACTGCTGTGGAGAATCCTCTGGATCTTTTCCGCCACCTGATCCCGCGAGAATGGCTTCTGCAGGAAGGGAATATCGGGTTCGAGCACCCCACGCCTGGCGATGATATCATCCGTATAACCGGACATGAAAAGCACCTTGAGCTCCGGATAATGGATCCGCAATTGCTCTGCCAGTTCCTTCCCGTTCATCCCCGGCATAACCACATCCGTAATTACCAGGTCTGGTTTCAGTCCCTGGACGCTCACCGCTTCCACCGCCTCCGCGCCGTTGGCAACCACAGTGACCGTATAGCCCAGCTTTTGGATCACTTTCATAATCAGATTACGCAACGCCACATCGTCTTCCACGACCAGGATATGTTCACCCTTGCCATGTTTGAAATGCCTGACCGGCGGTTGATCGTCAGCCGCAGCCCCGTCAAAGGTGCGCGGGAGCAGGATCTTGAAATGGGATCCTGTGCCTGGTTCGCTATAAACCCAGATCGTACCACCGGCTTGTTTGACAATGCCATAGACGGTAGGCAGACCGAGCCCGCTACTGGTACTCTTGTCCTTCGTGGTGTAAAAGGGCTCAAAGATATTGCTTAGCGTCTCTTCATCCATACCAATGCCCGTATCGGAGACCCCCAGCAACACAAATTCCCCAGGTTGGACACTGATATGCTGGCTGGCGTAATCCCGGTCAAGCGTAAAATTGGAAGTTTCGATCCTGATCTTTCCGCCATTGGGCATGGCATCACGGGCATTGACGACCAGATTGAGCAAGACCTGTTCGATCTGTCCCATATCGCATCTGGCGTCACCCAAGTCATCCGCAAGAACTGTCTCCAGCCCGATATCCTCACCGATCAACCGTTGGATCATCTCTTTCATATCATGGATAACGGCATTGAGATTCAGTACCTGCGGTCTGATCAGCTGCCTGCGGCTGAATGCCAGCAACTGACTGGTCAGATTCATGGCGCGTTGACCGGCTTTGATGATCTCGGATACTTCGTACCAACGATGACTTCCCGGCTCAAATGCCTGCAACAACTCCTCACCATAACCCAGGATCACGGTGAGCATATTGTTAAAGTCATGCGCTACGCCACCTGCCAGTTGACCAATCGATTCCAGTCGTTGGGACTGGCGTAACTGACGTTCCAGATGCACTTTCTCCGAGATGTCCCGGTAGATGCTGACCACACCGATCTGGTCGCCTTCCAGTTTGATTGGGTTGCCCAGGATGGAGACGTCGATCCGTTTTCCCTTCTTACTATGTCGCACTGATTCAAAGTGAACCCGCTTACCTTCAGCGACGTCAGCTGTTGCGCTCTCTCCCTCAGCCCTGAGTTCGGGTGGCACGATCAGATCATTGATCTTTTTGCCCAATGCCTCTTTGGGCGTATATTCAAAAATCCGGGTAAATTCTGTGTTTATCCTAATTACATTCTCATCCTTGTCCAGAATCACGATCGCCTCGGCGGCACCTTCAATCAGCCCATCCAGAAAGGCATTCTGCCTCCGCAATTCATCTTCGAACTTCATGTTTTGAGTAATGTCGCTCATGATCCCCACCGAGCCGGTCACCACTCCCTTCTTATCACGGACCGGGGCACCACTGATGCGCAACCAAATCTGCTCTCCCGTCGCTTTTACGCCCCGCACCTCATAGGTATCCGCATGCCCCGAAAGACGAGAGGCATTCTTATACTTGATCGTATTCCAATCATCCGGATGGATCAACATCTCGTATCCAACTTTACCGGTCACATCGGCGGGCTGATAGCCGTAGATCTTGCAACAGGCAGGATTGATAAACTGTACAACATCATCATTATCGACCACGACGACGCCCTCACTCATCGTATCGATCAAGAGCCGGTATTTGTCCTCACTCACCGCCAGGGCATCAGCAGCGATCTTCCGATGCAAAGCAAGGGTCGCCAGGTGACTGAAACTCTTTAACACCTCCGGTGGCGGATCGGGAATGTCCTTGGGCATGGCAAGAACCGAGGTTCCATACAAGCGATTATTCATCAGATAGGCAATTCCAACATAGTGATCGGCTTTGATCAAACGACTGACCGCATTGCCGACCAGAGGCGAGATCTCGCCAAAGGTCACTTCGGTCAAGCTTTTTCTGACACCGGTCACTTCCGTGATGATCTCTTGATACGAGGCATCGGTCAATCGGCTGGGGATATTTTCGATCCTTGTTCCCAATACCCTGGTGACCTTATTGATTATGCTGGAATCAGTTTCTACGTGCCGGATGAATAATGCCCGTTCATTCTGGTCATAGACGGAAACGGTGACAGCCCGGGCTCCGCTCATCCGATACAGCGCTTTGGCAATAAATTCTTCAGTCTTGGTTTCCAGACTGAGATTTGCCAGTTCGATCGCAAACTCATTCAATTGTGACAAATAGCGATTTTGCCTGCCCAGTTCGCTTTCCACCCGCTTATGCTCTGAGATGTCCGTGGCAATGTGGATGATATACTCGATCTCACCTTGGTCATCATAGATCGGGGTGCAGGATACCAGAAAGACCTTGCCATAAACTTCCAACTCCATCTCACCGGCAGGTGCTTCTTCTCCCGTCAACAGGCGTTGCATCGGACATCCTGCCCGAGGATGCTGGCTCCCCGGAGAATGAAAGACCTCATAACAATGCTTTCCGACCAACTGAGCCAGGGACTTGCCGGTCAATTCGATCGTGGCGCGGTTCGCAACAAGCAAGCGGTTATTGGTATCCAATATGATCGTCGGGCTGCCGATCGCCGTAATAATGTCAGCCCATTTATACTGCCCGGAATGGGAAGCCCCAGATCGACGATCTCTGGCTTCTGTGCTGGCATCGGTCTTTGTTTTCTCTCGCCTGTTCACCTCATCCTCCCTGATAACGGATTCATCAGATACCAATTCGCAGCAAGAATGATTCAACGCCTATTTATGTCAATGATATTCTTGGATTTGGTCAAAGTGGCAAGTCCGAGACAGGTTGACCGATTTTTCATAGAAGTATCGGGTCCATTTTGGGTTTTATCCCAACAGATCCTTCCATTAAAGCTGCCCACCGATTTATTCTTGTTTGCGACCGTTACACAGGATCCCATCACAGCATCAGAAGTTATAGAATAAGCTGATATGATTGGCACGTGCTCGTCATTCCAGTGTCGACGCCAGTCCAGGTCTTTTGTTAACTGACTATTGGACTATGTATTATAATGAGCTGGACTGACGCCGGCGCTGGAATGGTGGCGCGGATCATTACCAACATCTGCCTTTTTCGGAGCTTTGAATCCAACCCCAATTTATTCATTGTTCTCCCAGGACAAAGAGTTGTCAGATGGTGTGGTGGCAGCGGTGTTTGTTCCAAAGGTAACATCACTCCCAGCAGCTCTTACCTGCTTGATAACCTTAGTATAACCTTAGTATAACCTTACGGTCGTAAGGTTATACTAAGGTTATACTAAGGTAATCAAGCAAGGAGGAAGGGGGAAATTCCAGCCGGATCTGGTAATTTGGCTTGCGGATGGATTTGGGACTATCCTGGGGGAAAGAAAGTGGTGGGCAACAGAAGGCGAGGGGAGATGAACCGGAGATCGACCCGGGCTTAATTCGGGCTACCGACGTAGGAGCGGAGCAGATCAACGGCGGTGTTGAACTGGTCATAATAACTCAAGCGGGCGTTCTTATCGAGTTCGATCTCGATGGCGAGCCCTTTGGTCAGGTCGATGCGGAAAGGTAGCGTCAGGGTGGAAGTGAAACGGAGGACGGTCTCTTTGGGGGGCAATTGTTCGGGTTTGAAGTCGAGGAGGAGTTTGGCGTGGCGCACCTGGCAATTGTGGAGGTTGGCTTGTTTGGTGAGGATCTTGAGGGCAAAGTATCGGATTAGCCATTGGGCGCGTTCCGGGAGTTCGCCAAAGCGGTCGCGGATTTCTGAGGCAAAGTCGTCGATCTGGTTCAGATCGTCCAATACACTGAGTCGCCGGTAGATACGCAAGCGTTCCTGATCGTCGGCAATGTAATCGGGAGGGAAATAGAGATCGATCTCGGTCTTGAGCACCTGGCGCGCTTCGGGGAAATCATCTTTCCAGAGCAATTCCGGATCATCATTCTGGACTGATTCCACCGCTTTTTCCAGGAGGTGGTTGTAGTAATTGAACCCAACCGCCTGGATCACGCCACTCTGCCGGGTGCCGAGAACTGTCCCGGCGCCTCTGATCTCGAGATCGCGCAGAGCTACCTGGAAGCCGGCGCCGAGGTAGTCATATTGCGTCAGCGCTTCGAGCCGTTTTTTGGCTTCCGGTGTCGTGTGTCGCGGGATGAGCAGGTAGGCATAGGCGCGGCGGTTGCTGCGTCCGACGCGACCTCTCATCTGGTAAAGCTGAGCCAGTCCGAAAGTGTCGGCGCGGTCAATGAGGATGGTGTTAGCATTGGGGATGTCGATGCCGTTTTCGATGATGGTGGTGGCAATGAGCACGTCGCATTGATGCTCAACGAATGCCTCCATGACGTCTTCGAGATGGTGCTCGGTCATCTGGGCATGACCAACGGCAAAGCGGATATCCGGCATCGCTTTGCGCAGTTCAAGCGCCACATTTTCAATGGTCTGGACGCGGTTGTGGATAAAGAATGCCTGTCCACCCCGGTCGATTTCCCGGCGGATGGCATCGCGGATGACCTCGATATCATGGGGCGTGATAATGGTGCGAATGGGTAGCCGTTCCTTCGGAGAGGTCTGCATCAGCGAAATTTCCTTGAGCCGGGCGAGTGCCATATTGAGTGTGCGCGGGATGGGAGTGGCGGACATGTAAAGCGTGTCCACATTGGTCTGCAGACGGCGGAGGCGTTCCTTGTGGCGAACTCCGAAGCGGTGTTCCTCATCGACAACGAGCAATCCGAGCGCATTGAACCGGACATCTTTCGATAAAAGGCGGTGGGTGCCGATGGCGATATCGATCTGACCCATTGCCACGCCTGCCAGATCGTGGCGAATTTGTGCCGGACTGCGAAAACGGCTGAACATGGCAAGCCGGACGGGATACTGGGCGAGGCGTTCACGAAAGACGCGGAAGTGTTGCTCTGCCAGGAGCGTGGTGGGGACGAGCACGGCGACCTGGAAACCGGAACATACCGCTTTGAAGGCGGCACGGATGGCGACTTCGGTCTTGCCAAAACCGACGTCCCCGCAGAGGAGACGCTCCATCGGGGCGGGCAATTGCATATCCTGCTTGATGTCGGCGCTGGCTCTGGCTTGATCGACGGTGTCCTCATAAATGAAAGACGCCTCCAGCTCCTCCTGCCAGTGTGTATCCGGCTGGTGCGCAATGCCTTGCCGATTGGCGCGGTGGGAGTAAAGACGGACAATATCGGCAGCGACGAGTTCGATCTGCGCTTTTGCCTTGTGCTTGGTATTTTGCCATCGGGTGGAGCCGAGGCGGTGGAGAACGGGTTTGATCCCTTCTTCGGCAACGTATTTGGATACTAACTGGAGCTGGAAGGTGGGCACGTAGATGCGGTCGTCATTGGCATAGCGCAGGGCGAGGCATTCGATGTCCTGTCCGTCCAGACGGATGATCTTCATTCCCTCAAAAGCGCCAATACCGTGGTCAACGTGCACCACATAGTCGCCGGGCTTGAGTCCGTCATAATCGGTCAATGCCTCTGAGGGACTGAAGCGCGGGAGATAACGCTGGCGTTTGTAGCGGTTGAAGATCTCATGATCGGTCCAGATACAGAGCCGGGCATCATCCAGCCGGAAACCGCCGTGCAGGACGCCGATGTGCTGATCGACAACGACGTCATAATCCTGCAGGAGCTGTTCCATGCGCTTGCTCTGGCTTTGGTTGTCAAACTGGATCATGGTCTGATAGCCCAGTGCCTGATAGTGGCGGATGTCCGCCGCCAGTAGGGACAGATCTCCATTGTAACTGTTTTGTACGGTGATGGGTGCACTGATGTTGCGGGTCTCGAAATCCAGCACGTATTCAGCGCTGGAGAGGTAGAGATGAAGAGAACGGTGACGCAGGTGGGACAGGAATTCCTCGCCGGCGATCAGGTCATCAGGATGCGGGAGCTTGACCTTGCTGTGGCGCTTTTGCATCCGGGCATACTGATCAGTCATCAGTTCATTGAGGTCGTAAAGTTCTTCATTGGTATGAAAGTAATTGTTCCAGAGGAAGATCACCTCACCGGCATCAAAGTAATCGGCGAAAGTGGAAAGTTCCGGCAAAAGCAGAGACAGATAATTCTCGATGCCGTCAAAGAACCCGCTCTGACGGATGCGGGCGATGATCGGCGAACCGCTGTCCACATTGCTCAGGGCGATCTCGCGGGCGGGAAGGATGGTTATCTTGCTCAGTTCATCGCTTTCGGAGCGCTGAGTCTGGAGCGAGAAATGGCGGATGGAGATGATCTCGTCGCCAAAGAATTCGAGGCGGCAGGGCTTAAGTAAGAGTGGACTGAAGAGATCTATGATACCACCGCGTTTGGCTGCCTGAAAGACCTTTTCCACCTGATACTCAATCTCATAGCCGATATCCGCCAGGGCTGCCATCAGCTTCAGCGGGTCCAGCCATTCGCCTTTGCGCAGGGTAATGATATTGTCGCGGGTGATCTGGGGAGGGCTAATCTTGCGCAGGAGCGAACGGACTGAAACACTGTAGATACCGTTCCCGTAGGGTCGCTGAAGGAAAGCGACCCTCCGTTCGGGCTTTGCGTGATAGGTCGCTGAAGGAAAGCGACCCTCCGTTCGGGCTTTGCGTGATAGGTCGCTGAAGGAAAGCGACCCTACGTTCGGGCTTTGTGTGATAGGTCGCTGAAGGAAAGCGACCCTCCGTTCGGGCTTTGCGTGATAGGTCGCTGAAGGAAAGCGACCCTCCGTTCGGGCTTTGCGTGATAGGTCGCTGAAGGAAAGCGACCCTACGTTCGGGCTTTGCGTGATAGGTCGCTGAAGGAAAGCGACCCTCCGTTCGGGCTTTGCGTGATAGGTCGCTGAAGGAAAGCGACCCTCCGTTCCCCTCATCCGGTTACTTAGCACATGATAGATTGTATGTGCTCGCGAGGCACGAATGGAATAATGGGGCGAACGCTCCTCATAGGGCAGAATCTCATAATCCGGCAGATAATGAGCAATCTCACTTCCGCTAAAGACGCAGAG
>VGPI01000082.1 GCA_016875595.1 Candidatus Cloacimonadota bacterium | reverse complement strand
CATATCCGCCAGTCCATCCCATTAAGAAAACGGAACCGCCAAATCCCATGTTGGCGACCATACCAGCCATGGATATGAATGACGCAGCCGACATCCAATCGGCAGCAGTAGCCATACCATTGGTAATAGGTCCTACATTTCCACCAGCGATGTAGTAATCTTTAGTTGATCTGGCACGAGACCAGATGGCAATACCGATGTATAAAAGGAATGTCAATCCCACTATGATGTAAGTAGTTAGTTGAAGACTCACTGATTTCTCCTTACTTGTTAATTCTCGTGAACATCAAATTTGCGGTCGATTCTACCCATCAGGTAGGCATAGACAAATATCAAGGCGATAAAAATGAAGATCGAACCCTGCTGGGCAAACCAGAAACCCAGGGGATAACCTCCCAGCTTGATGACATTGAGTGACGGGGCAATGACAATACTAAGACCGATCGAAACAAACAGCCAGAGAGCCAGGATGATTCTCAAAAGCCGCAGTGTTGCCTTCCAATATGCGTGATCGTTTTTTTTCATATATACTCCTAATCTTCGGACAGTAATCCGTTCTTCTATTTATGTTATCATGCTTATTAACGTGTTTGTATCGGACTAACTTATGCTACGTTTCCGGTTCACACTAAAAAGGAACAACGACGGATGTTCCCACAACGAAGTTGGTGACTTCTGTGATTTCATGCCTGCCAACGGCTGCGTAACCTGCGATCTTCATCTTTTTAGGAACTACTTCATGTTCGAAACCGGCATTTACTTCAATTCCTTGGTTCTTAAGGAATCCGGCAGCTCCGAATAAATTGCACTTGGCATTCAAAGGTATGCTAATGGAACCAACGGCTGAGATGGCAGTATCTGTATTGTAGGAATAGGGCGTGTTCCAATATAGGTTGACACCGTCATGGTAGAGACCATAACCGTAGATATAGAGCCCGTTCAAATAGTAAGGAAAGAGAGTGGCGATCCCGCTTTCTGTTACGACCAGGACATTAGCTCCCAAACTGAACAATCCCAGATCGGCTTTGGCTTTGATCGCAGTTCCAAAACTGCTCTGATCTTCTTCAGTGCTATTCAAATGAGCACCCATGAATGCGGTTGCTTTGATCTGGACCGGATCGATCTTCAAGTCCACATGGGGCATTACAGTTACCGATTTGTCGTTGGTATTGCCCATGTGATACACTGAGCCAAACAAGCCCAGTTTGGTCCTGCCGGAAGTGGTCATGTTCAAAAGAAAATAGTTGTTGTCATTATCAAAGTTCCCAGCTTCCAGCCCTTTGATCAAGCCCAGTTCTGTTTTGAAGCCAATTAGATCATTCAGGGTGATTATTAGCCCGGAGAAAGAGCCATCAATGATCAAACCCATGGGATCTGCCCAGTATTGCTGTCCAAAGCGGACATTCGTGTTAATGGTCTCAATCAGGTAGTCAAGATACAATTCATAAGCCGTGATTCTCACGGCTGAATTGATCCCGCCACCGGCATTGGCATCACCCCAAGTGACATTGCCAAACTGAAGCCGGGTGCGAAAGTTGAGTTTGGGAGCAAGCTCAGAATTCATTCCCAAGCGCAATCGGTTGTCGATACGTCCGTCAGTGGATTCATTCATGTCATTGTAAAGTGCTGCGCGTGTTCGGATCACCCCATCATAACTAAAAGTTACAGCGGTCAGGCAACTAATTAGAATCGCAGGAACAAGGGCTAAAATGACTTTTTTCATTACACTTACCTCTATGCAGTATATTTTAGGCAAACAAAGTGGAAAAGACAAGATGATCCACGATCTTCTCTTCCGGCTTAAGTGGCGTTTTTCTTTTCGTTCATTACTGCCTCTTCGCATCATTGTATGCATTTCCTTGAACTTCTCCTGTTCCACATCCGAGGGGCATGGAACAGTTTCCACTCAAAAGTATACATAAAGCAGGTACACTAAACTATCAATGTTCTTGTTGTCAAGTGTTTTCTCGCATCAAGCTCTATCATGCTGTTACAAATCCACATACATTGTCTCACCTGGTATGTCACATCGTATCTTTAGTACCCTTGAACAATTGGGGAATGTGACCAAGCCACATAAATCGGGCAGTGCATGGGAATAGAGCGAGACGGAAAACGCTCCAAACGGCTCTACACTGATAACATTGAACAATATAAAGGCACTGGTCACCGAACAGAATCCACTTGATCCTCTGCCTCGGCTTCAAGCTGAGTTTCTCCCGAAACAAAGCCGAGTATTCGGGAGTATCTCGGGAGAAACCCGGGTGAAAGGCAAGCGCAAGTATAGACCATTGAATAATTTGGTGGCATGAACGAAGCTCCATGAATTGGCCGGTGAGTAAAGAATAGATCAGACAGTAACAAGTTCGCCACCTGATCAATCACAGCTTTTCGGCATTCGACGAACATGCGTCGCCTAAAAGTGAAACAAAGTAAGCAGTTGCATGAATCGAATGATGGCAGGGCAAAAAAAAACTTGCCAAAAGCCCTGCTCTGAAAAGCGTGTTTTTTCAATCAAACAAACTTGCCTTGCTGAGTTCAAGGATCAAGGGGTTGTAAATGAAACCTAAGACCTTCCCCGGGGGTGTCCATCCCCACGACTTTAAGGAATTGTCAAACCAGGCGGGGATCGATAAACTGCCTCTTCCAAAGCGGGTGGTGATCCCGCTGTCCCAACATATCGGCGCGCCCTCCACACCCATTGTCAAAGTAGGCGATGAGGTCTTAGCCGGTCAGGTGATCGCTGAAGCCTCCGGCTATGTCTCCATTCCCCAGCATGCCAGCATCAGTGGAAAAGTGACCAAGATTGATGTCTTTCCTCATCCTGGCGGAACCAATCAACCGGCGATCGAGATCACCGGTGATGAGCAAGACCGCTGGATTGACCTGATCGACGACAAGGACTATGAGCTGTTAGAAGTGGACGAGATGAAGGCACGCATCGCCGCTGCCGGCATCTGTGGAATGGGTGGAGCAGGGTTTCCGACGCACGTGAAGCTCTCTCCTCCTCCGGATAAACCAATCGACACCATCATCCTCAACGGCGTGGAATGCGAGCCATACCTGACGGCTGACCATCGACTGATGCTGGAGCGGAGTGAGGATATCTTCCGCGGTTTGAAACTGATCATGAAGATCACCGGCGCCAGTCGTGGGATCATTGGAATCGAAGCCAATAAACCGGATGCCATCACTGCTATGACGAAACTTGCCACGCTGGATGCCCGGCTCAGCGTTTGCCCCCTCAAACTGCAATATCCCCAAGGCGCTGAAAAGCAACTTATTTATGCAGCTACAAGACGCAAAGTGCCCAATCAGGGTGGTCTGCCGATGGCAGTGAAAGTGGTGGTACAGAACGTAGGC
This sequence comes from Candidatus Cloacimonadota bacterium, assembly GCA_016875595.1. GTDB lineage: Bacteria > Cloacimonadota > Cloacimonadia > Cloacimonadales > Cloacimonadaceae > VGPI01. The sequence goes on along the minus strand of VGPI01000082.1, from coordinate 5,532 downwards.
ACCGCTATCGCGGTTTATGAAGCCATCCGCTATCGTAAGCCATTAGTGGAGCGTGTCATTACCGTTACCGGCAAGATCGTGCGTCAGCCCTCCAATTTCCAAGCCCGGATCGGAACGTCTTTTACGGAATTGGTCGAGTACGCTGGTGGTGTCACCGGAGTGATCGGAAAGGTCATCTCCGGCGGTCCGATGATGGGCTTTGCCATTCCAACCCTGGAAGCACCGATGGCAAAGGGTAGCAGCGGACTGGTCCTGATGGATGAAAGCTCAGCACGGATGCTGGATGAGCATGCCTGTCTGCGTTGCGCAAGATGCGTGGACGTCTGTCCGCTCAATCTCTTGCCCAGTCTGATTGCTGCCTCGGTGAAAGCACAGGATCTGGATAATGCCGACAAGGCAGGACTGAGCGATTGCATGAAATGTGGAAGCTGCGCTTATGTCTGCCCTGCCAATATCCGTCTGGTGCAATGGATCGATACCGGCAAAGTGCGTTTGGCGGAGCAGCAGCGTACTCAGAAACAGGGAGGCAAATGATGAATGATCAAAATAATATGCCGAAGCGGAGTTCTGCATCCCGGCTTGTAGTGTCCCCATCACCGCATCTACATGATCGCACTTCGATCCCGATGGTGATGTGGAATGTGGTGCTGGCTTTGGTGCCGGCTTTGGTGGCAGCCGTCTATTTCTGGGGATTCAGGGCTTTGTGGTTGACGCTTGCAGGTGCCATGGCTGCCGTTATTACGGAAGGACTGATCCAGAAGTTCCGTAAAGTTCCCATCACCATTGCCGATGGTAGCGCTTTTCTGACCGGGTTGCTTTTATCCTACAACATCCATGCCGGCGCTCCATTCTGGTTGCCGGTGGTAGGTGCGGTCTTTGCCATTGCAGTCGGTAAACAGGTCTTTGGCGGCTTGGGACGCAATCCTGTAAACCCAGCGCTCCTGGGACGCGTGTTTCTGCTTGCATCCTGGCCTACGCTGATGACATCCGGTTGGCAAACGACCAAGCAGGCGATCCAGGGAACTTTAAGCGGTATCAACCCGGCGATGGTCACCAATATCACCGACAAGGCAAAGGACCTGATCACTTCTTCCACTCCTCTGGGCGTAGCAAAGGCACTCAGGGACAGCACAACGGTACAATCCTTGATCAGCGATGCCGGAGGTGATACCGAACTGCCACTCCGAATATTCAATGGCTTGTTTGATTTCAGCACCTTGCGCTCCGTATTTCTGGGCAATATCGGTGGTTGTATCGGTGAGGTCTCGGCATTGGCTTTACTATTGGGAGCCGCTTATCTGGTCTATAAAAACATCATCGAGTGGCGGATACCGCTCTTTTACATCGGCACGGTTTTTGGCTTGAGTTTCTTGTTTGGTGGGATCGCAGGTTCTGGTTATTCGATCTTGCTGCCTTTCTTCCACATTTTTGCCGGTGGTTTGCTATTGGGCGCATTCTTTATGGCGACGGACTATACGACCAGTCCGATCACCAAGGCAGGCAGGATCTACTATGCCATTGGTTGTGGCGTTCTGACTATTGTCATCAGACTGGTGGGCGGATATCCGGAAGGGGTATCTTACTCCATCCTATTGATGAACGTGGCGACGCCATTGATCGATAAATTCACCATGCCCAAGGCATTTGGGAGGGTAAAGAAATGATGTATTATATCAAGCTCAGCGCCATCCTGTTTCTGATCTGTGCCGTCGCAGCCGGTATCCTGGCTTATGTGAACGGCATCACCGATCCCCGCATCAGGAAGATTCAGGAGGAGAAGGAAACCGCCACGCGGGCTGAATTGATCCCGGAGGCGGACTTCCCTGAAGTGAAAGGTACGCTTGATACCACCTTCGTTTACCAACGCGCGATCGACAAAAAAAGCGGTGAATTGAAGGGCTACACCTTCGTTGCCTCCCGATCCGGCTACAGCAGCGTGATCAAAACCATGGTCGGAGTCGATACCCTGTTCAACGTCATCGCCATCCGTGTCATCGATCAGAAGGAGACGCCTGGTCTCGGGGCTAATTGCACTGCTGAGAAATTTACCGACCAGTTCAAGGAACGTGATATCAGCCGACTGGTTCTGGACAAAGACGGCGGTGGCGAAGGGGCGGTGGTATCGATTGCGGGCTCCACCATAACCACCCGGGCGATCACCAGTTCGATCCGGATCACGCTGGAAAAACTTCAGGCAGAGATCAAGGCAGCGCAGGGAGGTGAGCAATGAAATTCCTCAGTGAACTGACCAAGGGCATCATCAAGGACAATCCGATCTTCGTACTGGTCTTGGGCGTCTGCCCGACCCTGGCGGTCTCAACGTCGGTCAAGAATGCGATCGGGATGGGTTTTGCCGCCACTTTCGTCCTGGTTTGCTCCAATATGATCATCTCTCTGATCAAGGGCTTTACTCCGCCCAAGATCCGCATCCCGGTCTATATCGTGGTGATCGCCTCATTCGTATCCATCGTGGATATGATGATGGCGGCTTATATCCCTGATCTGCACAAGAATCTGGGACTTTTCATCCCCCTGATCGTAGTGAATTGTATCATCCTCGGCAGAGCGGAAGCCTTTGCCAGCAAGAATAATCTGATCAATTCGCTTGCCGATGGCGTTGGGATGGGCTTGGGATTTACGCTGGCACTGATGGTGATTGCCACCATCCGCGAGATCCTGGGAGCCGGTACCTGGCTGGGTATCCCGGTCATCCCGGCAAGTTTTGAATTCAAACCGATACTGGTTGCCATCCTTGCCCCCGGTGCCTTCATTACGCTCGGCTTTCTAATGGCATTGGTCAATCTGATCAAGGAGAGGAAATAATGGGATACGTCGGTGAGATCTTCGTGATGGCGATGACCGCCATCTTTATCAATAACTTCGTCCTGGCCAAGTTTTTGGGGCTCTGTCCCTATTTGGGTGTTTCCAAGAAACTCGATTCCGCCTTTGGCATGGGAATGGCGGTCATTTTTGTAATGACCCTGGCTTCGGCGATTACCTTCCTCATCCGCAGTTACCTCCTGCTTGAGTATGAATTGGGCTACCTACAGACGATTGCCTTTATTCTTACCATCGCCGCTCTGGTGCAATTTGTGGAGATGGTGATCCAGAAGAATGCCCCGGCGCTGTACAAGTCGCTTGGCGTTTTTCTCCCGTTGATCACCACCAATTGTGCCGTCCTCGGGGTTGCCATCCTCAATACTGAAGCCAAACTCAGCTCTGGATCCGATTACCGCTTCATCGACGCGGTGCTCAACGGCTTTTTCTCCGGGATCGGCTTTACCGTGGTGCTGTTGGCAATGGCAGGTATCCGGGAACGGCTGGAATTGGTGGACATCCCCAAGAGCATGAGAGGGATGCCGATTGCCTTGATCTTAGCAGGAATTATGGCGCTGGCGTTTTACGGATTCATGGGATTCAAGATCTGAGGTCGTTATGATGATACTATATTCTACAATACTCACTGCAACTGCACCGGCAGAGCCGACGGGAGTCCTGGCTCCGATCGTGATCGTTGGCGGACTGGGTTTGATCTTTGGATTGATCCTGGCTTTTGCCGCCAAAGTGTTTGAAATCAAAGTCGATCCCCGGGTGGATACCATTTGTGGTGCTTTGCCCGGAGCAAATTGCGGTGCCTGTGGCTTGCCGGGTTGTGCCGGATATGCCGATGCTATTGTCCATGAAGGCGTTCCATTGACCCGTTGTGCCCCCGGAGGCGCTGCCCTGGCAAAGAAACTTGCCGAGATCATGGGTTCGGAAGCGGGGGACGTGGTCAAACAGATCGCCGTTATCCACTGCAGCAGCGGCGGATATAAAAACACTAACTGGAAATATGCCTACGAAGGGATCGAGTCCTGCAAATCTGCCGTCAATATCGCCGGCGGACCCAATACTTGCGGTTGGGGGTGCATTGGTTACAATGACTGCCAGAACGCCTGTACCTTTGATGCGATCACGGTCGATCAGCATGGCATGCGGTGCATTGATCTGGAAAAATGTACCGGCTGCGGTGCCTGCGTAAGGGCTTGCCCGCGTGGGCTGATCATGCTTGTACCCATCAACCGTAATGTCTATATCCGTTGTTCCTCCAAGGACAAGGGCGTCCTGGCAAAACAGGTCTGCGGCAGCATGCATTCCTGCATCGGCTGCGGGATCTGCGCCAAAAAATGTCCGGTTCAGACGATTACGGTGGAGAATAATCTGGCGCGGATCGACTATTCAAAGTGCATCAATTGCGGTGTTTGTGCCACTCATTGCCCCACTCAGGCGATTGAAGACCAGCTTTCCGGTGCCCGTCAGATCGCCCGGGTTATCCCCGGGAAGTGCATCGGATGCACCATTTGCGCTCGATATTGCCCGGTCTCAGCCATCAGCGGAGAGGTCAAACAGCTCCACATGGTTGATCCCGAAAAATGCGTCGGTTGTCAGATCTGCCTGAAGAAGTGTCCCAAGAACGCGATCGAAATGGCATAGAAAAACCCCTTCAGGCGAAGGGGTCACTGGTTATGACTGAGGAAGGTGCACATTGCGGAGTTCACGCTCTCCACAAGCTGCTTCGGCGGGGAACCGAAAAGGGGAGTTAGCGCTTATGGTACCGGCAATCTGTATTCCATATTCGGATAAATCGTCAACTTACACCGGTTCAGTCAATTAACCCCATTATCCGAACCCCATGAGATGGTATTATTGCTGCTTATCTTCGACATGTGTGGTATATTCTTCTACATTTTACCCCTGATCCCCCAATCCCTCATCTTGTATTTACCTCGTGTTCGCCTCGAGATCGCCTCGAGACTCGAGGCGATCTCGAGGCGAACCTGATGTGAAACCGAGGTGAAATATGGGAAAATATACTGCAACAACCTGAGATGCCGTCGATATGGGGGAAGATACCGAAACAACCTGAGATGGTAGTCGATATGGGAGAAGATACTGAAACAACCTGAGATGCCGTCGATATGGGGGAAGATACCGAAACAACCTGAAATGGCGGTCGATATGGGGACAGAATCACAATCAAATGATGATATGTGGTATCGATTGATGATTTATGGAATATGAGGGCAATTTTGGTCCATGTCACTCAATAAACCCGGAGGAGCGAGACAACATAGCTTAGCCCCGGAGGAACGAAACATCATAGCTTAGCCCCGGAGGAACGAGACAACATAGCTTAGCCCCGGAGGAGCGAAACAACATAGCTTAGCCCCGGAGGAACGAAACATCATAGCTTAGCCCCGGAGGAACGAGACAACATAGCTTAGCCCCGGAGGAACGAAACATCATAGCTTAGCCCCGGAGGAACGAGACAACATAGCTTAGCCCCGGAGGGGCGACACCATCATAGGCAGGGCGGGGAGCGAAGCGGAACCCCTGCACACCGGGAACCGTCACCACACAACCACACCGGGAACCGTATCAATAAGCCCCGGAGGGGCGTCACCATCATAGGCAGGGCGGGGAGCGAAGCGGAACCCCTGCATACCTGGAACCGTCACCACACAACCAAGCCTGGAACCGTATCAATAAGCC
>VGPI01000081.1 GCA_016875595.1 Candidatus Cloacimonadota bacterium | reverse complement strand
AAAACATGGGGGCTTAACATGGCAGTTGTTGTGCCAGGAGATTATATTGCTCTTATAATCAATACTATCACAGCATGTTACAAAATTGTCTTGTCAAACTTGAGTTTGACAGATGATTGTCATTTGCAAGTTTGGGTGAGAGTTTGCAACAAAACACACTTTCCCCTGTCTCCTCCTTGCTTCATTACCTTAGTATAACCTTAGTATAACCTTACGACCGTAAGGTTATACTAAGGTTATACTAAGGTAATGAAGCAAGGAGGAAGGTAAATGTGAGTAACGAAAAACCGCCGGCGGTAAAGCCGGCGGTCATATAGACAATTCGCTTGGGGATCAGATCATTCCGAGTTCTTGCAGGATCTTGTTCATCGCAGCTTTGGCTTGATCTCTGTCCATGAAGGAAAGCGGGAAGCCAAAGATATAACAGCGATTGTTGGCATTGATCTTACGGAGACCGATCGGTTTGTTATTATAGAGATCATATTCGGTTTGGTTCGGCGAGAAATTGTCCTGTCCAACGGTTTTGGAACCCAGCCGGTAGATCACATCTGCCGAGAACAAATCGAAGAAGGTTACCGAGGACAAGCCCTGCCTGTTATTAACCACAGAATTGAAACTGGGCAACTGGAGATTTATATTGTCATAGCCCAGTTGTCCGAGCGCTTTAATTAAGTATGGACGAAGGGTCAGGCTTTGACTGAGGAATCCCATTGCTGTCCGGCTGTAACCTATACCAAATGATGACAGGAAACTCCTTTGTGTGGCAATAACCATAGCTTCCAAAGCAGAAGACAACTGGTGAGTGCCGGAGATGATCATATTGCCACCCTGAGCAAGGTACAGCAAATAGGCATCGTGATCCAGCTTCAGGTTTGGTGCCTTAAAGGGATTGTCACTGTGGTAGATAACGAGCTTATAGGGTTGCAGATCGGATGCGGATATGTGTCTGGCGCGATCGTCGGGATTTGTGCTCCCGGGATAGGCATTGGAAGTCCAGCGATCAATACGGTTGATCTGTCCTGGGAAAGCCGAAAACAGATATTCATATCTGGCGTTCAAGGTGTCAGCCGGGACGGAATTGTTATGTTCATCATCGTCAATAATCAGGATTCCGGCTTTTTGTGCCTTTGGAATGGGTGGTTTCAGATCAAATTCAAAGACAGCCGGGGTAAGATCTGCCTCACCTTGCAGATCAACCGCCCTGACTTCAAAGCTATGTGACTGGCTCTGTAAACTGGTGATCACGACGGTCTGACCCAAGGGCGAATAAAGCGGGATGCGCAGCCACTGTTTGCCATCGACAGGATCAGTGATCACGGAATGAGCGAGGGGGGGGAAATTGTAGGGCTGACCATTCAGTCGCAAGTCAAAATGAGTGATCTCGCTGAAATAGTTTACACTGGTATCGCCATCCTTGTGCATGACCAGATCGATTTTTTTATCGAATGGATTGTCAGTAACCCGGTAACCACCGGAGGCGAGCATTTCCCCATACTCGCCGTGCCACCCCCATCTGATCCAGGTCTTGTAGTTTTGGCTGTTGATCGCGGCATAACGATTGTTTACATCCTTGAAATACAAGGTGGCAAAACGCTGTAAACCATTGACAATGGTGAAGGGCATAACTTCCGGGGTTGATTCGTCAACGTAGTCGATATAGTGATTATCGCCCAAGCCGTAAACTCTCTGTTTATAGATCAGCGTTTCCGGGCGGAAGCCGGATTTGACGGCAAATTTAATGGAAGTAGTGTCGGAAACGACACCAGCGAGGTCGTATACGCGGGAAATCACCCTGGTGACCGAAACCTGCTGATCATTCTGGAAGTCATAATCAATGGATGCCGGTTGAGTATATCGGGTCAGGAGATACTGGTTGATGCGAGGTTCATCCTTGGTGGAGTACCATTGGGTCTCGCTGATCAGAGCATTAGTCTGGTAATTCAGCTTCTGGATCTTGAACTCGTAGTGATATGGGGTGGGTATAATGTACGGATCAGTATCATGCATTGAAAACTGCAACCGTATTCCAGCCCCGACTGCTCTTCCATCCGGATTTCCTTTGGTGGTGGATAAAAAACAGACCGGCTGGTCAGATGTGGTGGAGAAAATCCTGTAGGCTGGAACGGCTGTGATATCGCCTCGATTGTCAACGGCAATGACCTGGAATTTGCTTACCCGGATCAGAGGATTGCCACCGGCATCGGCAGCCGGGAAATTGATCACGGCATATTTTCGGGTCGTCCAGATCGTTCTCCGGGCTTGAGGATTGGTGAGGGGGATGCTTTGATCGGCACCGGGCATATAATGCATCACCCAGCCGGGTCCGAGCGTGTTGAGAACATTATCAGGGGTAACAGCACCATCGGTATCAATCGTGTAATTGCCGGGAGTAGGGATGGGGTTGTTGTTCTCGTTAAGAACACGGTAAGCAAATCCGACGATCACACCATCCGGATCATTGGCATGCCAGTAGATCCTTTGTTGATAAATCAGTGTATCATTCAAAGTATAGCCGCTGTCGTCCAATCCTTCATATGAAGTGATCCGGATCGTCGGCAATTGGTTGGCAAACCGGCTGCCTGATTTGCCGCAACCAGTCAGTATCATCAGCAATGACGTTACTGTTATGACGGCTAACAAGAGCGTCATACTTATTCTAAGCATCGTTCCTCCCAAACATCGGAATCAGTATTCTCATGAATCGCACCAAAAATCAGGTTTGCAAAATCGTCAATGATTTTATTTAAACACACCGGCTCAGGCATGCTTGCACCAGATTCGAAAACAGGACTGCGGTGGTCACGGATCCCACTCCGCCAGGAACAGGTGTGATCGCCAAAGCACTATCCAGACAGTCGTTACAATCAATGTCTCCAACGTAGGTGACGCTTCCATCGGGCTTGGTTTTTTTGTTTATACCCACATCAATGAGGACAGCATCTTTTTTTATCATCGCTGCGGAAACGTATTCGGTTTTGCCGATAGCGGCGATTAGAATATCCGCTTGAACGGTGTGTCGAATCAAATCTGCTGTGCGGCTGTGACAAACGGTGACAGTGCCATTAGAGCCGTTTTGCTTCTGAAGCAGGAGCATTGCCAGCGGTTTTCCGACCACAGTGCTGCGTCCCAGAATTACCACGTGTTTACCTGCCGGATCAATCTGGTAAAACTCCATCAGACGTACGACTGCCATAGCGGTGCAGGGGACAAAACAGGGCTCTTCAGTGATGATCTTACCCAAATTGAGCGGATGAATCCCGTCAATATCCTTTTCTGGAGAGATCAGCCCTTCGATGTACCTGGCATTGATCCCGGAAGGCAGAGGTCGCTGGAGCATGATCCCATCCACCTGAAGATCGTTGTTGGCATCGATAATGATGCCTGCCAGTTCATCTTGCATCACTGTGTCGGCAAGAGTCAGACATTCCACTTGTATCCCCAGTTTGGTTCCCTGTTTCACGATGCTGTTCACGTAATACATAGACGCAGGGTCATTTCCGACCAGGATCAATTTCATCATTGGGGTCAGATCATGCGCGTGGATCAGCTCGCGGCTTTGGTCATTGATGGCTTGGGCTACTGGTTTTCCGGTAAGGATCTGAGTCATAGATCATCCTTGTAACATTCTCTGATCCGTTCGATTTGCAATGCTCTGCCGGTGTGATGATCAAGCGTGATGAAAATGCCGTTGATCTGAGGACCCCGATCGGAGACTTCATAACGGACAGGGATGCCGGAACGCATCTTTTCGAGAATGATATGCCTTTTGACGCCGATGACCGAGTCATGCGGTCCGGTCATGCCGGCATCGGTGATATATGCTGTGCCCTGAGGCAGTATTTCCTCATCGGCGGTTTGAATATGAGTATGAGTACCGATCAGGGCAGAAATCATCCCATCCACATGCCAGCCCATTGCCCGTTTTTCAGCGGTCGATTCGCCATGCAGGTCCAGAAGGATACATGGAGTTGTGGAGGATAGTTCCGGCAGATACCGGTCAAAGGTGCTGAAGGGTGAATCACAGGGCGGCATAAAAAGCTGTCCGGTCAGGCATAAGACCGTGAGTTTCAAATCATGTTTTACGATGGTGCAATATGGACTACCGGGTGTTGTTCGGGGGTAGTTCAAAGGCTTGATGATCCTTGGTTCGCTGCGGATGTAATCCAGCGATTCCGGTCGGTCCCAGAGATGATTCCCGCCAGTCATGGCATCGATCCCGGCATTAAATAGCGGGCGGGCAGTTTTCTCGGTCAGACCTTTACCATCGGCAAGATTCTCGGCATTCAGGATGTAAAAATCCGCCTGATACCGATCCTTGAGTTTTGGCATAGCATCCAGCAGTGTCTCTCTGCCGGACTTGCCGAAGACATCCCCGAAGAAGACGATCTTCATTACTTTGCCATTGCCACTTGTCGCACTTCGCGGATCACGGTCACTTTAATCTGACCGGGATACTGCACTTCACGTTCGATCTGGGCAGCAATGTCGGTGGCAATGACCGATGCCTGGGCATCTTCGATCTGAGTGGGCTCAACAATGATGCGTAACTCCCGTCCCGCCTGGATGGCATAGGATTTATTGACGCCATCGACCTTGTTGGCGATCTCTTCCAGTTTTGCCAGGCGTTGCATATAGGTCTCCAGCATCTCACGCCGTGCTCCGGGACGTGCTCCGGAGATTGCATCGGATGCCTGGACTAATGCGGCATAGAGCGATATGGGTTCCGCCTCTTCATGATGCGCTTCGATCGCATTGACGATGATCTTGTTCTCGCCATTCTTCCGTGCCAGATTGGCTCCGATGATGGCATGCGTACCATCGATCTCATGATCAACCGCTTTGCCGATGTCATGCAATAATCCGGCACGACGGGCAATCTCCTGATCGACGCCGATCTCGGCAGCCAGGATACCGCAGATCCAGGCGCTTTCTATGCTGTGATGCAGGACATTCTGTCCATAACTGGTGCGGTAATGCAGCCGACCGAGGATCTTGATCAGATTGGGTGATATGTTATGGATATTGGTCTCGATCACTGCCTGTTCGCCGATCTTGACCAAACGCTCTTCCATCTCTTTGGTGGTCTTATTGATCACTTCCTCGATCCGCCCGGGATGGATCCTGCCATCGGAGATCAGTTTTTCCAAAGCAAGACGGGCAACCTCGCGGCGAACGGGATCAAAACAGGAAATAACTACTGCCTCGGGAGTATCGTCAATGATCAGGTCAACTCCGGATGCCTTTTCAAAGGTGCGGATATTGCGTCCCTCCCTGCCGATGATCCTGCCTTTCATCTCGTCACTGGGCAAAGATACCACGGAGACGGTGGTTTCCGCCACATGATCAACTGAGAGGCGTTGGATGGCGGTGGAAAGGATCTCGGCTGCCTTTTGACTCGCATCCAGTTTCAATTGCTCGATGGAAAGGCGGATATCATTGGCAGCCACTTGCTTGGCTTGATGGATCAATTCATCACGCAAGCGCTTCAGAGCTTCTTCCCGGCTAAGTCCAGCAATCTCGGACAGCCGGTCTCGCTGTTGATTGACCAAGCTTTCATACTCTGTCTTCTGCTCCTGCATATCATCCTCTTTCTGCTTGAGTTTACATTCCTGTGCGGACAGGGATTGTTCTTTTTTATCGAGTGATTCCAGGCGTTTGTCGAGGTTAACGAGGCGATCGTTGTACTTCTTTTCCTGGATTCTGAGTTCACGCTGACGCTCTTTGATCTCCTCTTCCTGGGTACGTTTCTGCTTGAACCATTCTTCCCGTGCCTCGAGGATGGCTGCTTTCTTGGCGTTGTCCGCATCCTTCTTGGCATCTTTGGTGATATCTGTGGCAAGTTGCTTTGCCTGAGCAATCAGCTTGAAAGCTGTGTTGCGTTGCAGCAGGTATATTATCAGCGCCAGGATGAGCCCGATGGCAAATCCCAGCACTCCGATAAACCATCTATTTTGCAATAACTCCATTGTTGCTTCCTTGTTTGTTTCAGCATCAGAGGCGGTTTAAAGCCACAGATGCACAAGATTAAATCTTTAAAGCCCGCAGGAACCGTGTATGGTTGAATTCAAAGCCTATATTTTAGGTGGGCATCTACCTTGTTGGCTTTATGGATCCGGAACGATGCCGGCTTGCACGTCACCAATGGCTCGACTCCCAATACAAGCGTGGCTTTAATACAATTCATATCACGAGTTCTGCAGGCGATAATCATACGTCTCCAATGATCTTGGAGACCATCTGGTTCATTCGATCTATATCATTCTTAAGTTCGGCATTGGCTTTTTTCAGCGCTCTTATCTGTTCCTGTTGTTGCAATGCCAATAGTAACAGTAGTTTGTGGAAATCGATGCAATCCGTCTGCTGTTTGATCTCGTCCAGAAGAGCATTGATATCGTCAGCGATCGCTTGCATCTCCTGGGGATCTTCACAGCGCAGATTGTACCTGCGACTACAGATCTGGATCTCCACTGATCTCATAAATTCATGTTTCCAATACGGTCGGGATCAGATCATCGATTTTGGTGATTGCCACCGTTGCCAGTTCCTCAAATTCTTTTACTGTTGCCTGGAGTGTCTGGCACTTGTTTTCCAGTACTATGATCTTGTCTTCGAGTTCTTTGACCGTATCCACAGAGCTTATGTTCTGACTGGTGATCGTTTCGATCTGCTGCATCAACTGGGTGTTTTCATTCTTTAGTTCTTGATACTGCTCGGTCAGTTTTTCCAGTTTCTTTTTATCCTGAGAGTATTGCTCGATCAGTTTCTGCACTTTGTCGTGCAAGTTAACAACCTGATTTTCCATATATTACCTCATTATTATCGACCATGGGGTAGTGAGTTTTTCTCTCACCGATGCAATGACATTTTCCACTGCTGCATCTGTCAATGTTTTTTCCTCGTCAGCAATGGTAATGCGGATAGCAATGGAGCGGGAGTTGTCGGTGATTTGCTTTCCCCGGTATTCGTCAAAGACAGTGACCTTTCTGATCAATTGCGGATGCGCGCTTTTCACGGTCTGTTCGATATCATTGTAGGTAACGGAACCATCCACGACAAAAGCCAGGTCGCGTTCCACAGCAGGATATCTGGGAATATTTTGATAAACCGGTTGAATATCCCTGGCAGTCGATATCAGGTGATCCAGGTCAATGTCGATCAGCCAGATATCTTGTTTGAGATCAACCGTATCGATGCCAAAGGCAGCGGCTATCTCCGGAGCGATCATTCCGCAGCAGGCGATCACTTTTCCATCGATCAAATAGCTAATTGCCTTGTCTTTAGCCAGATATGGGTAAGGTGCACAATATGTTTCGGAGGGATCGAGCGAAAGTTCCTCAAACAGCGATGCCAGGATACCCTTGGTCCGGAATATGTCAAACACCGGGCTCTTCGACTGCCAATGAAGTGGCATCGAGTGTCCCGTCGCCAGAGCGGACAGGCGCATAGGTTCCGTTATCTGCCCTTTCTCATCTGCAAGATAGAGCTTATTCAATTCAAACAAGGCAATGTCCCGGGCTCCATGATCCAGGTTGTACTGCAGGTTACGCAGCAGACCGGGGATCAGACCGTTACGCATGACTGCCTGATTGGCACTGGGCGGGTTTTTGAGCCGGATCAGCTGCTGCTCATCTTTACCCCAGAGTTTCCAATGGTCTTCCTCATCGACAAAGCTATAATTCACTGCCTCAAAGAAACCATTGGCGACCATATAATCCGCCACTCTGCGCTGCAGCAGATGCGCATTCATATCCATGATCAGGGCTGGGATGTTTTCCTTTTGCGGCTTGTCATAACCATCCAGACGAGCTAATTCCTCAATCAGGTCGATCTCCCGTTCCAGATCCACTCGAGCTGCCGGGATCTCGAAATAGAGCGTGTGGATACAATCATCCTTTTCCGTGAATTCCGTTATCCCCTGTTCCATTTGTTCCGTGTGGAAGCAGTACAGGGAATCCGGATCAGAGATCATTCCAGGCATCCAAGTGGCATATTTGAAAAACTTCAAGCCCAAGCGGCAGAGATAGCTCTTGACCTGTTCCGAGCCGAGCCGGTACCCGATCACCCGCTCAAACCGGCTGGTTCGGATCCCGATTATCCTGCAGGGTTGGGGATGCTGCCAGTCATCCAGCATTCCCTCGCACAGCGTACCACCCGCGATCTCCAGGATCAATGCAGCGGCACGGGCACTGGCATATTCCGCGGACTCCGGTGCCTGTCCCCGTTCAAAACGATAGGATGAATCGGTGGATATCTTATGGAGATATGACGTTCTCCTGACTGCTTGCGGATTAAATCCGGCGGACTCGATCACGATGGCGATGGTCGTATCCTCGATGTGAGAATTGGTGAGACCGATCACTCCCGCCACGGCAATTGCCTTCTCGGGGTCGGCGATCACCATGTCATTGGCAGACAGGGAGTACTCCCGATCATCCAACGCATTCACCTTTTCCCCATTCCCGGCTCGTCTGATCAAGACTTGCGGAATCCTCTCCCCTGCCGGACAGGCAAGCTTGTCATAGTCAAAGGCATGCAGGGGATGACCGGTTTCCAGCATAACGAAATTGGTGATGTCCACCACGTTATTGATCGGACGCAAGCCAGCCCGTACCAGGCGTTCCTTGAGCCATTGGGGAGAGTCCTCCACTTTGAGCCCCCGGATCACTCTGGCGGTGTATCGGGGACAGAGCTCCGGCACCTGATTGAGGATACTCAAAACCGTGGAGATGTGATCTCCCTTGGCATGACTACCCAGATCCGCATCAGGCACCTGCAAAGACAATTCCTGCGAAGCCGAAAGGTCACGGGCGATCCCGATCAGACCCAATAGATCAGGCCGGTTTGGCGTGATCTCCACCTCCAGGATGGTATCGGGCAGACCGAGTATCTCATTGACTCCGATCCCGATAGGTGTTTCATCCGGTAGTTCAATGATCCCACTATGGTCTTTGGAAATGCCCAGTTCCGCTTCA
>VGPI01000080.1 GCA_016875595.1 Candidatus Cloacimonadota bacterium | reverse complement strand
CGTTGCATCAGTTCATCCGTCCATCCGGAGCCGTATTGCCGGCTGTCGGCATCCCAGCATTCGATGCCAGGATAAAGGGATGGAGCATTCCGGTTCTCGGTTGTTTGTCCTGTAATAGCTTTCCGGATCAATTCAATCCTGTGATCAAAGTCAAGCACGGCATTGCCTTTGAAGCCATGCCGGTCATTGGGGAGGAAGACCGCCTTGCGGACGGGGCTGTGATCCAGAAGCCAGCGGGCAATGTGCAGATGCCCCAGATGAAAGGGATCGAACCTTCCGCCGATCAGGGCTGTGGCATCATCCGGAATGGGTAGTGAGCACTCCCGGGGATCACTTGAAGAGCTTGGCAAGCTTACGGACTTCCTTGGCTCCGGGATAGCGGGAACGGAGGCGCTCGTAATAGCGTTTGGCTTCCGGCAGGTTGCCCTGGCGGTGATGGATAATGACGGTGTAGTTGAGGGCGGCACGGTCGAGGCGGTCAAGATTGCCCAGCTCGGTGATCTCGTCAAAGTACATCAGGGCGGCACTGTAGTCCTTCATTTTGTAATAGAGGTACCCGTTGTAGAATTTCTTTTCGATCAGCTTGTACTGCGCCTTGCGGACGTATTCGATCGCTTCCTTGAACCGGGCATCGTTGGGAAAGCGGTCGATGAACGTGCGGAAGGCATCGATGGACTGCGTGGTCTCCGTCTGGTCATACTGGGGTGGCAGGGACTCTTCAAACAAGCAGACGCCGATCCGGAAATAGGCAAAACTGACCTCGCTGTGATCAGGGAAGAGGTTGATCAATTGCAGGTATGCCAGACGGGCATCGGTAAACTTGTTCAGCCGGAAATAGCTATCTGCCATCCTCAATATTGCCAAAGCAGTCTGGGCACTGCGGCGTTCAAAACTGATCTCCTCATAGATGCGGGCGGCCTTGGCATACTTGCCCTGGCTGTAAAATTGATCCGCCAGCGTCATTTTGTCCTGAGCACCGGGGATGGGTTTATTGCTGGAACAGCCGATGAATACAAGCATCGACAGGCATAGCAGGATGATGATCTTCCTCATTTCTGACGTCCTTATTCTATAGTCCACAAGAGATATATGATCGAGCCGATCGCTACCGTGGCGATGACGGGTTCAAACCACTTGAGCCGGTATTGCTGGGTGCGGTCGATCGGATTTGACTTTCCCACAACCGTATAGGTGCCGATCCGGAGTAAACGGAAGTCCGGCAATTGCATGCACTTGATGTGAAAGCTGTAGAGCGGTAAGCGCTCCCGCTTGTAGGAAAAGAACTTACGCTGTTCCCTGATCTGCCACTGGAGGTCGAGACGGATCTGGACGACAATGACCTCGCTCAGTCCCAGCGCGCTGAGCTTGGAGAGCAGCAACACCTGCTCCGGGATCTGATCATCCCACAGGTTTTCCGGAATCTGGATGCTCTCATCCACTTCCCGGATATCTGTCCCCAGTTCCAGCAAGCGGGCACGGAGCTCGGT
The DNA here is from genome assembly GCA_016875595.1 of Candidatus Cloacimonadota bacterium. Taxonomy (GTDB): domain Bacteria; phylum Cloacimonadota; class Cloacimonadia; order Cloacimonadales; family Cloacimonadaceae; genus VGPI01. Next base: position 7,521 of record VGPI01000080.1, on the reverse strand, counting down.
CTGCAAGGGAATCGTCCAGTCACCGGCAGTGATCTCGATCACCACCGGCAGAGTGGTATCAATGTAGGGTAAAAGCCCTTCCGTCACCTCTTCTATGACGTGATCCGGCTGGATCTGGGCACCCAGATCAGCCAGCAACACAAGTGCTACCAGCAGGACCAAGACGGGTCTGAGCATGCCTAATTGCCGATCCGGCTGAGCAGGGAATCCACCAGTGCCTGACGCTCGTAATTGGGGTACAAGTTCTTCACTTTGCGCAGTTCTGCCCGCGCCATATCGAGATCGTTGAGCTTGATGTAGCAGAGCCCGATCTTGACCTGGGCATCGGCTGCTTTGGGCGAGGATGGATATCTCTGGATCACGGATTCAAACTCACGCATGGCTTTGCGGTAATTACCTGCGGCGTAGTAAGATTCCGCCATCCAGTATTGGGAATTCGCAGCCAGAGGGTCATCGGGGTTCTGGGCGATAAAGTCCTCAAACATCCGGATCGCCTGTTCATAGGTACGGCGGTCGTAAGCGCTTTTGGCATTGGAATATACCCGGGTGATGGGCTCAATGGGACGGTCATTCATATTGATCTGGATCCTGGCTTCAGGAGTGGTCTTTTCCAAACTTTTGATCAGATCCTGTACTTCCTGATTGAGAGTAATGATCTGACGCTTGACCTGAGCCATATCAGCCGTTAGGGACTGCACCTGCTCTTTGATTTCGCCGGTTTCATGGTGCAGGTCAGTGACGGTATCCGGCACCTGTTCCGCCACTTTCTCAGAGGTTTCCAGCCGATGTAACTCACGTGCCAGCTCCACCTTGGTCACCAGATTTGCCACTACGATGCGATTCTGCTCCAGGAAGTCCTCGATCGTTTCCTCGATCAATTGGAGCTCATCGCGGAGTTCGCCGAACTCATCGTCAATATCTTGCAATCGGTCTGGAACATAACCCAGAGCCAACAGATCATCGCGCACCAGATCCAGAGAACCGGCAATCTCGTCGGAATAAGTTTCCAGGTCTTCAATACGACTGGTAAAAGCGTAGTTCTCATAGATCCAGTTAAGACGCTCTTTGAGCTGCAGAACCTCAGTATCAAATTCCTGAAAGCTCAGGTCAACTGATCGCAACTCTTCATTTATCCGTTCAATATCACGGTTCATGTAAGCAAGCAATACCATCAGATCATCGTTGATCCTCTGCAGTTCTTCCAGGTTTGCCTGTTGGGCTTTGTAGGTCTTATTGCTCACGCAACCGAGCAGCAGCACGAGCACCAGCGGGATACTGATCAGCTTAATCATACTTTTCACCTCCTTAATGTTCATCGGAAAGTCACTTAATCGGCAAGCAGAAACGCCTTGTAAGCCCGATAAGTGGAATATAGATCTGCTTTGCTGCACATTTCGTAAAGGGAGTGCATACCCATCAGTCCGGTGCCACAGTCGATGACCTCCGCACCGAGATTGGCAAGGATATAGGCGATCGTACCGCCGCCACCTTCGTCCACTTTGCCCAGTTCACCCGTCTGCCAGAACACCCCGGCATCGTTGAAGGTACGGATCACTTTGGCGTTAAATTCGGCATTGGCATCATTACAACCGCCCTTACCACCACTCCCGGTGAACTTGGAAATGCCAACGCCATAATTGAAGAGGACGGCATTCTGGCGGTCATGGACACTGGGATAATTGGGATCGACCGCGACATTGACATCGGCGGACAGGATCTGCGAATTGATAAAGGTTCGACGCAGGTTTGCCGCTGAATTGGTCTCGCCCTTCAGATCGAGCAAGTGTCCTATGAAGTCCTGCAGGAAGACGGAATGAGCACCGGTATTGCCCTGGCTACCAACTTCCTCCTTATCGGAGAAATAAGCGATCATGGTGCGTTTGGGTTTGGCATCAAGATTGTCCAGGACCGCCATCAGTCCGGCATAGGCACAGATGCGGTCATCCTGACCATAGCCGACTACCATGCTACTATCGAGACCGGCATCCCGGGCTGGAGTGGCAGGCACCAATTCCAGTTCGGCGGAGAGGAGATCATGTTCCGATATGCCATAGCGGTCATTGAGCAGTTTCAGCGCATAAGCTCGGGCTGCTTCTGTTTCGGTAGAGCCGGCTTCGACCATACCGCTGAACACCAGATTCATCCGGGAGGCATCGATGGCATCGCCGATATTCTTGGTGTACTGTTCTTTTCGTGCCAGATGCGGCAACAGATCGGGGATGACAAAGACCGGATCGTCTTCTGACTCACCCAAGCAGATATCCACGAGACTGCCGTCTGTTTTGACGACCACGCCGTGCAACGCCAGCGGGGTGGAGACCCATTGATATTTTTTGATCCCGCCATAGTAATGCGTCTTGGCGCAGAGCATGGCACTGGAGGAATCCTCATAGAGCGGGTTTTGCTTGAGGTCAACGCGGGGAGCATCGATATGTGCGCCCACCAGATTGAACCCATTGGTCAGAGGTTCGTTGCCGAGGACGGCGATGGCGATGGTCTTGCCGCGGAACACGGAATAGACGCGGTGGCTTTTCTTCTTGTCGGTGAAGGCTTTGAACTTGTGTTTGTGCAGGACATCCAGCGTATAAGCGATGGCTTCCCGCTCGGTCTTGGCGACATTGAGGAATTGTTTGTAAGGCACGGCAAAATCCATTGCTGCCTGACGTTCGGTGGAAGGCGCCTCTTTCCAGAAGTTTTTACGTTCGTAAAAAAGAGGGTTCGTGGCGCTTTCTTTCTTTTTCATTCTAACTCCAGTATAGGTTGTCGTAATCTATCTATTTCACTGCGAGGATCCGCAGACGGCGTAAGCCCATCGGTGCCTGGACGGTGCAGATCTCTCCCTCTTTTTTACCCATCAGTGCTTTACCGATGGGAGAGACGACCGAGACCGCCTGAATCCCGTCTTCATGGGCATAATTCAGTTCCTCCACGCCGACGATACGATACCAGATCTGTTCACCGGTCTCGTCTTCGAGCGTCTCGCAACAGAGACCAAATCTGACCATATCCCGCGGAAAGGCGTCGGTATCGACCACTTTGAGCAGGGCACTGCGGCGCCGGAGATAGTCGATTTCGCCATCGATCGCCCGCTGCTGCTCCCGGGCGGCCTTATATTCGGCGTTTTCGCTCAGGTCGCCAAATTCGCGGGCGGTGGCAACGGCTTTGATGACGTCGGGTCGTTCGTTGTTCATCAAGTGGGAGATCCGCCGCTGGATCAGTTCCATTCCTTGTTTGGTGATAAAGAGGGCATGATCCACTGCGCAGTCCCTCAGGGCTTCTTCTTGTGTAGCAGTTTCAACGCAGCGGTGGCAGCTTTCTTGACTCGGGCATTACCGCTGTGCGTCCAGTTCTCGATTGGTTTTTCGATCTCTGGTGCATAATCCACGATCGCGCCGCACAGGATCTCCACGATATGCGGCTCGCGGGACGTGCCATGAGTCTGATAGACATGCAAATACCGGTCCGGATCGAGCTTGGCTACGGTTTTGAGCACGGCAGTATGGGCGGGGATCTGATCGGTGATCTGATAGTTCCAGGCATGGATAAAATGATCCAACACCGGTGCCACCAGTTCCGGTATCTTCTTTATCAAGCGCAACAGGATGCTCAGAGCGGCTTTGCCATGCGGAGTGGCGGGCTTGTCGATCCACTTGTACAGATAGCCAAGATAGTTGTGCGGATGCTTTTTAAGCAAGGGAAACATCACTTTCTCAAAGATCCCCGAAACATCATGCACCGGAGCATCTTTCATCGCATTCTCGACAATGGGGATATAGACATCCGGTTTTTTGGCACAGAGTTTTGCCATGATCTGGATAAATGCGCTACGTCCCTGCTCCCCTTTCTTGTTCCATAAGTGCTTGTAAAATGGGATAAATTGCTCGTGTTTCTTGCCGATCTTCTGGACCAGGATCTGAGCGACGTAAGTAATGATGTCGGCAGGGATCTTACCGTTGACCCGTTCCGGATAGGCGATGAATATGATCTCAAAATCGTAGTCGTTCCGGGGGAGTTTATTCGCCAGATAATCATCCGCATCTTTGTTCAACCGCTCTTTCCAGTCAATGGTCAGCATCTCTATCTCCTTTAATTACGATCAGTTACTTACTTATTATCTCAGCATCCCACAATCAGCTCAACAGCAATACTGTCAAGCGAAATGTTCTGCCCTGCGATCCTTGTCCGGCTGCAAACACGTGGATCAAGGAATGGCACTATGCTCAACTCAGTTTCGATTCATCCCCAGCCACTCCTTTCTTATCGGCTTTAGTCAAGCCATTATCCCCTCTTAATCAAGCGTTAATTATTAACGCTTGATTAAGAGGGGATAATGGCTTGATAAAGAGGGGCAAGCAGGGAGCCAGGGGGTCGATGTTAACTCGCTGATTTATGACCGGCAGTTTAAGGAAGGCAGGCGTCCTTGATATGTGGGCGGGTCGTTAGGAATCTTGGTTCTGGTTAGTCCTGACAGAACCCGGAGCGACAAGATTGGTGTTCAATTGAGATAATACTTGACAGCAATGGCTGGTTCTCAGATTATTCGCCGGAAGTGTCATCATAGGAGTGTGAGTCATGTGCCGGTACCTGATCTTTACGCTTTGCCTGATAGGGGCGCTGGTGCTGTTAGCGGGATGTGAGACCAGTAAATTCCCTTCCGATGTCAATCCGCACTGGCAGTATATGATCACCTTGACCGATGGATTACCTATGACGGGTGGGATCAAGTTCTATGATCTTGCCTGGGGTAAGTCCTATAGTTTTGATAGCGAAAACATCTTTTACATCGGCCGATATTTGTGGTGCCGGAAGCCGGATCACACCTGGCCTACCCGGATCATTCCGGATAGCCTGATCTGCACTGATCAGACCTATCTGGCGGGCGACGTCAATACCCAGACCATCTATTTCGCTGCCAATGGCGATATTTACAGCATCCGGTTGGATGGCACCCAATTGCAGAATCTCACCCCGGCAAATACCGATACCTTGCGTAATCCCTCGCTTTCACCCGATAAGCGCTATCTGACGATGATCCGGCAGGGGAAGATCAACCGCCTTGACCTGCAGACCGGGATCCAGACCGAAATCCCCAGTTTATACCCGACGGCAGGATGCCAATCCTTGTTCATCTCAGTACTACAGGAGGAAGCCATGATCCCGAATTCAGTCCGGTAATGGCGCACCTCGGTCGAGTCCGGCTGGGCATTCAGTACTTGCAGCCCGGTCATTGTAATCCAAATAACTAACAGAAATCTCATCCTCGATTCTCCAATGTTGTTTTATCAGTATGGATAAGTATTGGCATTTTATTGGTTGGGACAGATTTGTCAATCAAATAATCCTGCCGAGGGGAGATTTTATGGATATCCTGGCTGTGGTTATGGAAAAAGGACGTCAGCAACGAAAAAAGGTCTTGACATAAGAGGTGAGGATAAAATAGGGATGTCGTTCCGACAGATATTCTGACCCAGGGAGGAAAAAATGGGTATTAAGACGATAGCGATGTTTTTTGTCATGGGCTTGCTGATAGCGTCCCTGACGGCTTTTACGATTGATGATGTGATTGACGAACTCCAGGAGTTGGATAGCATCGAACAGCTCAACGAGCGGATCATTCAGATTATCGAGGAGACCGGTGATCTGACAATGCTGGAGGAATTGCAGAACGTCTGGAATTACTTCGACATGGAAAGTTGTCAGGAATACTTCGAGAACGCATTCAGGAAAGGGAAGGCGGATATCGCAACAACTGAGCTTTGGGATCAGGGAGATGCGCTGCGTGACAGGATCGCAGATGATCCAGCGGGCTATTATCTATGTCTGAGATTGGTGGATGGATCCAGGAAGAAGATCGACGGTGCGCACAACCTGATCGCAATGGCGCCGGACTTTGACCGCGGTTATCAGGTCTTGCTCTTTACCTATGCCGCAGAATATCCTTTTGATGAGGAATCGGAACTGTTTACCGACGGTGAAGGAAGGCTGAAACGGGATCTGCCACTGCTGAGGATCTTTCCGGTGAAGTTTCCCGATAATGAAAACAGCGTCTTTGGGCTGCTTTTTCCCAGCCTGATCGATTGGGAGATCAATCAGATCAACCAAGCGCTGGACATGGCAATTGAGAGAAAACTGGAGTGGATCAAATATATCCACGACTATCTGGGTGCCCATTTTACCGATAAGGAGGGATTCGAAGGCGTGATCCTGAATCTTGCCGATCTGTTTTACACCCGCCTGGAACAGGAGGGTCAATATGGCGATGAATTCTACGCAATTGCCGAACCTATATTGCAGGGCTATCAGGAGGAAGGCAATTGGGATGGTGTGAACGCTTTCTTCCGCCGGTATCCGCGGTGCCTGGAACAGGATGAGCTGAAACGACATCTGGCAGCGGCATATCTGAGCCAGGATAGATTTACCGAATTGCAGGAGCTTACAATTGATCCGGAAAATCAAGCGGTCAATTTTCTCTGGCAGGATTATCTGATCGAATTCAATGAGGTTATGGCGCAGAACTTTTACCGGTGGCTGGTGGAAAACCACCCCGAAGAACGGCAATACCTGCTGCTCCCGATTAGAATGCTCCCGGACACCCAGACGCGGGTATTGGCAACGAGGGAACTGATCGAAGACAAGCCCGGTTATTTTGCCGGTACCGAATACCTTGCCGGCTTGTTTGCAGAGACATTTCTCGCCGAGGGGGAAGAGGAAGCCAATCAGTATTTTACGCCGGAAGACCGGTCCCGGATGGAATCTGCCCTCCAGCAAGACCCGGACAATAAGCAGCTCCTGATCGCCGCCATTATCCTTGCTATCATCGATTCAGAGCCCGATATCGCCGTGGCGCGGTATGACCGTGCCGCTAATCTCGGGTATAGCGCCGATTATAGCGAGAGCCTGGAACAGTCCTTGTTGAATAGAAAGGAACTGGAGCTTTTGTGGCAATTCATCATGATCGACCATCGAGATGAAGCCAGTCAGGAGATGACTGAAGACCGCAGAGGCGAAGCAATAGACAAATTCTGTGACTACCTGTATTATGCCGAATACTGGGACGAATTAATCGAATATCTCGACCAAAACCCCGGCTGGCTGGAACGTCCGACCCAACAGTACTCGCTTGCCAGCATCCATATCTACCGGATGGAATACGATGATGCCATCGAGGTGCTGTTTTACATGCTGGAAGTAAACACCGTCACTAAGGATGACCTTGAGCTGATCAGCTCTTCCGTGCCGGAGATCACCGTCCACCCGCAATGGGAATTGCTGATGCAAATGGCCGGCGTGGAAGATGCAGATGATATCAATCCGGACAATCGGGAAGTTGATGACCCCGAAGCGGGGGATACCGGAACGGTCAATATCAACCGCCGTGCCCCACTCTGGACACTGCTCAATGCGGAACAGGAATACGTGTCACTGGAAGATCATTTGGGCAAGATCATAATCCTCGATTTCTGGGCCAGCTGGTGTAGCCCTTGCGTCGAACTGATCCCCATTCTGGAAGAATGGATGAAG
>VGPI01000079.1 GCA_016875595.1 Candidatus Cloacimonadota bacterium | reverse complement strand
GTTTATCCGGCTGGTATTGTCGGGCAGATGGTAGAATAATCTGAGTGTCTCCCCGCGTTTGGGGGCAAATGAACTCCGTTCCAAAGCGAGTTCTCCGCTCATCACGGGGGGTGTTTGGGAAATACTGTTGCTCCTGCCGGGGGTGCCTTTTTCCGGATCGAGGCAGTAGCGCCAGGGGAGGTCAGCGTTTTCATCCCGCTCCAGCGAGACACCCCGATATGTTGCACTGCCGGTGTAAGAAACGGTGTCGGTCACAACGCCATCGGCATCCATCAGATACATGGTGTCGGCTTCGTTGTTGAGAGGTATCCAGCCCGTTACCTGCACCACGGAATTGGCGGGACAGGATGGATATTCGTTGAGCAAGGCGGTGGGGTTGTTGCACAGGACGATGTAAGGGGGGCTGCCGGCGGGAATGGTGACGGTGATCTGGTATTGCGCCAGATCCTTGAGGATCAAGTTATGATCTGCGGTGGGAACTTCGCTCAAACGCAGCTCAATCCATTCCTGCTTGCCGGTCTCGGGTAGATAGAGAAACTCGTTGATCCGGACATGGATGCTATGGGGTGGTTGATAGTGATAAGACCAGGTGTTGTTGGTATAACTGGGGTCATTCGGCAGGTACAGATCGATCGCCAGGATCAGGGGCTGGTTGATAGCGTGGGGAAAGTGCTGAACGACCTGGATCGAGTCGCCGCCTGCCAGGGGTGTGATGTCCATTACGTCATAGATCACACTGTTGACCATGAAGGTGAGCTGTGCCGGCTGTTGAGCGCTCACGATACTGCAGTTGACAATGTAAGCACGGAATTGCCAGACGGAGAAGACCTGGTCAAGTACGGGATTGGAGATGGCATAATCGCAATAGACACGGTTGCTCAATCCGGGAGAGGGGTTGGTTTCAGCCAGACAATCGGTGGCGCAGTCGTCGTTGTCATAGCCGTCAGCGATCCGGGCAAGCGAATATCCTGCCGGTACATCGGGAGCAAAAGAGGTTCCCGGATATCCGCTGTCATCCGGTAGTTGATTAGTGTTAGGCGCATCGTAGAGCACTGTGTCGGTGTATGATCCATCCGCACTGACATAGCGGATGCCGTCGGTCATTCCGTCACCATTTTGAAACACCAGGGTGGCTGTGAAATGGGCAGCGGTAATCTGGCTTTCGCCAACCAGCACAAAACGCCCTGACCGGAGGATGAAATGGGGGAAGGTAAAAACGGTGACAAAGGTACTGCCGCCGCGCTGGATGTAACTCCCTTCAAGGTTGATCGATTCCATGCCGGCGTTGTAAAGCTCAATCCATTCCCAGCCGGTATCGGTGCCCACCGGATCATACATCACTTCATTGATGACAACCCGTGCCTCCGCAAAGACACCCGATCCCAATATCAATAGCATCAGCCATACCGGCAGAATATATGCCGGTCGGTTGCATAGACGAAGCTTGTCCGGAGGTGATGGGGCGCTGAGGGAAAGCTCCCCTTCGGATTGATAGGGTTGAGAGGGTGCGGATGGGGCGCTAAGGGAAAGTGCCCCTACGGATGGGCAGGCGGTGCCTTTGCAACTGATCGGAGGTGATGGGGCGCTGAGGGAAAGCGCCCCTACAGCCGGTCTTAGAAATCCAGTTTCAGGGGCTTGATCTTCCATATTTGATCCGCATATTCTTTGATGGTGCGGTCGGAGGAGAACTTGCCGATACGGGCGACATTGAGAATGGCTTTTCGAGTCCAGGCATCACGATCGGCATAGAGGTCATCCACGGCATGCCGGGCTTCCAGGTAACCGCGGAAATCCGCCAGCAGGCAATAGACATCACCCTGGGCCAGCAGCGAGTCCACGATCGGCCGGAAGATCCCCGGTTCAGCAGGACTGAACCGGTCTTCGGAGATGGCATCGATCACCCGTTTAAGTTCAGCATCTTCTTCATAATGGCGACGCGGGTCATAACCATGTTGTTTGAGCGTATTCACTTCCTCGACGCGCATCCCGAAGATGAACATATTCTCCTCACCAATCTCCTCTGCCATCTCCACATTAGCGCCATCAGCCGTCCCAATGGTCAGGGCTCCATTGAGGGCAAATTTCATATTGCCCGTACCGGACGCTTCAAAACCGGCCGTGGATATCTGTTGTGAAAGATCGGCGGCAGGGATGATCTTCTCCGCCAAAGAGACCGTATAATTGGGCAGGAAGACGACCTTGAGGCGGTCGGCGACATCGGGATCTTTGTTTACCGTATCCGCGAGGTTGTTGATCAGTTTGATGATCCGTTTGGCGAGGAAGTAGCCCGGAGCAGCCTTACCGGAGAAGATTACCGTGCGGGGGACATAATAGCCGGAAGGATCGTCTTTTATCCTCAGATAGCGGGCAATCGTGCCCAGGACATTGAGCAACTGCCGTTTATACTCGTGCATCCGTTTCACCTGCACATCAAACAGCGAATCCGGCATCGTACGAATGCCCACGCTCTTGTAGATATACTTGCTCAGGGCTTTTTTATTGATCCCCTTGATCTCGCGGAAGCTCAGGTAGAACTCCTCATCGCCGAGATAATTCTCCAGCCCTCGGAGCCGTTCCAGATCAGTGATCCACGCACCGCCGATGTGTTCCGAGATCAAGGATGCCAGATGGGGGTTGCATTGTAGTAACCAGAGCCGGGGCGTGATGCCATTGGTCTTGTTCTGGAATTTGTGGGGCATCATCTCGAACAGATCGGCAAAGATGCGCTCCCGGATGATCCGGGTATGCAATTCCGCCACTCCGTTTACGGTATGGCTGCCGATGATGGAGAGCTGTGCCATCCGCACCGATTTCTCCCGCTCTTCCTCGATGATGGAGATATTGCGCAGCTTGGAGAAATTCCCGGGATAAAGGCGGTTCACCTCTGCCAGAAGGTGATTGTTTATCTGATAGATCAGCATCAAGTGCCGGGGCAGGAGCTCTTCAAACAATCCGACCGACCACTTTTCCAGCGCTTCCGGCAGGATGGTGTGGTTGGTGTAGGAAAAGATCTGTCCGACGATATCCCAGGCATGCTCAAAGCTCATGTGATGAAGATCGATAAGGATGCGCATCATCTCCGGAATCGCGATCGCGGGATGGGTGTCGTTGAGTTGGATAGCGATCTTGTCCGGCATATTGTAAAAGCTCTCGTGATCCTGTTTCCACTGTGCAAAGATATCCTGCATCGTGGCTGAGACAAAGAAATACTCCTGCTTGAGCCGGAGGATCTTGCCTAAGTGGACGTTATCGTTGGGATACAAGACCTTGGAGATGTTTTCGGAGATATTCTTCTTTTCGACCGCCCGGACGTAATCCCCACTGTTGAAGTAGTCAAAGTCAAATTCATCGGTAGCCGCCGCCTGCCAGAGACGCAGGTTGTTGACGTTATTGACCTGATACCCGGGAACGGGAAGATCCCAGGCGACAGCCATGATGTCTTCGGTATCCACCCACCGGTGGATATAGCGCCCGTCGGTCTGCTCCTCGGTGATCACTTTGCCACCAAAGCGGATACGATAGGCGATATCCGGACGTTGGATTTCCCAAGGGCAACCCTTTTTGAGCCAGTGATCCGGCTCCTCCACCTGATAACCCTGCCGGATCATCTGCTTGAAGATCCCGAATTCATAACGGATGCCATAACCATAGGCAGGATACTGATGCGTCGCCAGCGAGTCCATAAAACACGCCGCCAGACGTCCCAGTCCACCGTTACCCAGCCCCATATCCGGCTCCAGTTCAGCGATCTCCTCCAGTTTGTAACCCATCTGTTTGAGCAGGTCATAGGTCGCGTTAAATGCATTGAGATTGATCAGGGCATTGGTCAGTAGCCGTCCGATCAGGAACTCCATCGAGAGATAGAACACCTTCCTGACGTCCTGTTTGCGATATTCATACTGGGTGCGTAACCAGCGTTCAACCAGACGGTTGCGCATCGTCAACGCCAGGGCATAATAGACATCCCACTCCTTGACCGTGGTCGTGTCCTTACCCAGGGAATACTCCAGGTGATTGAGGAACTGGGAGACCAATTCGCTGGGACATTGCTGTGCCTGGTCGGTAAAGAAGATCGACCGGTAGTTGTTATTGGGAATGTATCCTTCTTTCATTCTGATCCTCTACTCCTTATAGGTGGACAAATTTCCTTAGTGTAGACAAAACTGCCTTCATCAATTACCCAGTATGCCCAGAAGCACACCCGCCGCCACAGCCGAACCGATGACCCCGGCAACATTGGGTGCCATGGCATGCATCAGCAGATAATTGGATTTATCATATTGCTGTCCAAGCATTTGGGAGACACGTGCCGAATTTGGCACTGCGGAAACGCCGGCATTGCCGATCAGCGGATTGACCTTGTCTCGGGAGACCAGATTCATCAATTTGGCAAAAAGCACTCCGGCAGCGGTGGCGATACTGAACGCCAGCGCTCCCAGAAAGAAGATCATCAGCGAACTGGCAGTCAAAAACTCGCTGGCAGAAGTCCTTGCCCCGATGGTCAGCCCGATCAGGATCGTGACAATATCCACCAAAGTTGTCCGAGCCGAGATCGCCAGACGATCGGTAACTCCGCTTTCCTTGAGCAGATTACCCAGAAACAGCATCGCTAACAGCGCTATTCCGCCCGGGGCGATGAAGGTGGTTACAATGAAGCCCACCAGAGGGAAGAAGATCCTCTCGCGCTTGCTGACCAAACGGGGGGTCTTCATCTTGATCAAACGCTCCTTTCTGGTGGTAAGCAGACGCATGATCGGCGGCTGAATGATCGGTACCAATGCCATATATGAATATGCTGCAATGGCAATGGTACCAACCAAGTCCGGTGCCAGTTTGGAAGCCAGAAAGATCGACGTGGGTCCATCCGCACCGCCAATGATACCGATGGAAGCGGCTTCCAAGATCTTGAAACCCAAAAGTAGCGAACCCAAGAGCGTGGCAAAGATGCCAAGCTGCGCTGCGGCACCCAGTAGGATCAGCTTGGGATTGGCGATCAGGGTCGAGAAGTCCGTCATGGCACCGATCCCCAAAAAGATCAGCGGAGGATAGATCCCCGATTTTACGCCATAATACAGATAATAAAGCACCGAACCCTCGTCATTGACCCCAGAGCCCATCAAATCGACACCGGGGATATTGCCCACCACGATCCCGAACCCGATCGGCACCAATAGTAAGGGCTCATACTGCCGGTAGATACCGAGCCAGACAAAGAACAAGCCCGCCACTATCATCAGCCCGTTACCCCAGGTGACATTCCAAAAACCAGTCGTCTGAAAGAACTGCAGCAGTTCGCTCATTACAAATTCTCCTATGGGGCGCTGAAGGAAGGCGCCCCTACTTCAATCAACGGATCACCATCATTGACATTGGATCCTTTTTGCACAAACACGGTTTTGACCCTGCCATTGATATTGGCACGGATGTCCGATTCCATCTTCATCGCTTCCAACACCAGCACAACGGTATCTTCGTTCACTATATCCCCTGGTTTGACCTGGACTTCGATGATCACACCCGGCAGGGGAGCCCGGACGACCAGAGGTGATGGAGCGCTGAGAGAAGGCACCCCTACGGACTGAGAGGGTGTGGATGGGGCGCTGTGGGAAAGCGCTCCTCCGGATGGTGACTTTATCCCGGTTGGAACGACCTTTTCCGTCTTGGGGCGGGGCAGCGATTCTTTTTCGTTTGATGCGATCTCCATGGTAAAGAGCAGGTCACCTTCCTGCACCAAACTGCGCTGCTTGACACTGATCTTCAAAATCTTGCCTGTGACCGGGGCAGCGATCTCTGATTCCATCTTCATCGCTTCCAGGAGCAGCACCGTCTGACCCTGTTTGACCTCATCGCCTTCCTTGACCTTGATGCCAAGGATCACGCCGGGTAGAGGCGCTTTGACCTCTCCTGAATTCAAATCGATCCCGCTGGAAAGGGATGGAGCGAGCGGAACGGCTTTTTCCTGGAGAGCCAGTTTGGGGATATTTTCCCGGTTGTCGTCTTCGATCTCGATCAGATAGACATTGCCATTGACATTGATTCTGGCATGTGTTCCGCTGTATTCCAGCACTTTGGCTTCGAATTTTTCTCCGTTGATGAGCAGCTTGTAGGTCTTCATTGTCCTCTCCTGGCAAATCTGTAATTGGGCAGTGCGGTGACCCGGCTGGCATGCCATAGGTTCACCGATGCGCGTTTGAAAGTAAGCATCAACCGGCGGCGTTCCTCGATCGAATGAAGGTGCAGATGCAAAGTGGTAATGGCGGCAATGATGTCATTGCTGCTCAGATGTGGGGAATGACGTGGGGCGCTGAGGGAAAGCTCCCCTACATCCAGGGGATTGACTTTGATGATCTTTGGCGCCGGAGTGGTCGGAGCACGGTTAACCCGGTGCAACTGCGAGATGATCAGGCTGGTGATCAGCAGGGCAAAAAACACGATCAGCATCCCGACCAGCGTAATACTCAATCCATGTGCCAGACGCGTCTCCTGGTACTGGTCACAGATCTCCTTGACCTCCATCGGATTGAGCTGCAGGCGTTGCAAGGTCATGACATCGATGTCGCGGTCAAAGGGTTTTTTTATATCGAGGTTCAATTGCTTGAATTTCTTGATCGGCACCTGGAGCAGAGTGGAGACCTCCGAGACCGTGTTCAGCTCGTTAAAGCCAAGCGTCGCCGATTCAAAAGCCAGTTGTGCCCGATAAGCCGAAATCCCCAGATCACGCAATGATCTCAGATCCAGACGTGCATTATTGGGATCGAGCTCCAGAAAACGCTTCCAGAGCGCATAATCCTGAACCTTCAGGACATTCGCCACTTCCGGGAGCGTATTGGTTTCCCTGAACCCATATTTACCCAGGATCTCTCGTTCTTTGATCTGAGCCAAACTATCGGTGATCGTCTGCACTGCCTTCTGCAGCATCTGTTCCTGTAGCAGGGGATCGATCTCGGTGACGGTGCCGGATATTCCGCTCAACCAGAGGATCAGCCCGATGCCTATCCATAAGTATTTCATTTTATATGTCCTTATAGAGGGATTGGGTCGCGGAAGGAAAGCGACCCTACGTTTGAACTTCCATAAGTATTTCATTTTATATGTCCTTATAGAGGGATTAGGTCGCTGAAGGAAAGCGACCCTACGTTTGGTCTTCCATAAGTACTTCATTTTATCTGTCCTTATAGCGGGATATTGCCATGTTTGCGGGGAGGGATGCTGTCCTTCTTGTTGGCAAGCATCTCCAGAGCCCGGATCAAGCGGAAACGAGTGCGCTGCGGTTCGATGATATCGTCAATGTAACCCTTTTCAGCCGCTCTGAAGGGATTGGCAAAGTGCTCGCGGTATTCTTCCTCACGTTGTGCCAGAACGGCTTTGGGATCTTCAGAATCCATCGCTTCTTTCCGGAAGATGACCTCCACCGCTCCTTTGGGTCCCATCACAGCGATCTCTGCCGAAGGCCAGGCATAGACCAGATCGGCGCGCATGTGCCGGCTGTTCATCACGCAATAAGCCCCACCGTATGCCTTGCGCAGAATAACGGTGATCTTCGGCACAGTCGCTTCGGCAAAGGCATAGAGCAATTTGGCGCCGTTGCGGATGATGCCGTTGTGCTCCTGATTCGTGCCCGGCAGGAAGCCCGGAACATCTTCCAGCACGATCAACGGGATGTTGAAGGAATCGCAGAAGCGGACGAAGCGCGCCCCTTTGATCGAGGCGTCGATATCCAATACCCCTGCCAGCACTTTGGGTTGATTGGCAAAAATACCCACCGGATAGCCATTCATCCGGGCAAAGCCGACCACCACGTTCTGGGCAAAACTGCGTGCCACTTCCAGAAACTCGCCGTCATCCACAATGGCATGGATCACATCTAGGATGTCGTAAGGTTTGTTCGGATTCTCCGGGATCAGATCGACCAATTCAGGACAAGCCCGATCGATCGGATCCGAAGGCGGCAGGTAGGGCGGATCCTCCAGGTTGTTCGAAGGCAGATAACTCAGCAGTTTGCGGATCAGCATCAGTGCCTCGCGCTCATCGTTACTGATAAATTGCGCCACGCCACTTTTGCTGGCATGAACCGCTGCCCCACCCAGGTCTGACGTGCTCACGGTCTCGTTCAAGACCGTTTTTACCACTTTGGGACCGGTGACAAACATATAGCTGTTTTGCTGGTCCATGATCACAAAATCCGTAATCGCAGGCGAATAGACCGCACCACCGGCACAGGGACCAAGGATGGCAGAGATCTGAGGGATCACGCCTGATGCCATGACATTGCGCCAAAAGATCTCGGCATATCCCGCCAGCGCATCTATCCCTTCCTGGATACGTGCTCCGCCGGAATCATTCAGTCCGATCACCGGACAGCCATTCTTCAGCGCCATGTCCATGATCTTGCAGATCTTATCCGAATAGGTCTTGGACAGTGATCCGCCAAACACCGTAAAATCCTGGGCAAAAATATAGACCACACGTTCATTGATCGTGGCACAACCGGTTACGACACCATCCCCGGCAAACTTCTGTTTATCCATCCCAAAATTACTGCAATTGTGCGTCACAAACAGGTCAAATTCTTCAAAACTATCCGGATCGACCAGTAGGTTGACCCGCTCCCGGGCTGTCATCTTGCCCTTGGCATGCTGTTCATCGATGCGTTTGACTCCGCCACCCAGCATCGCAACATCGCGCCGTTCCCTGAGTTTGATGATCGTCTTTGGTATCTCCATGTCTTTCATCACCTTCTATATTGTTCGGTTATACTTATGTCTGGTTTCTTGCCGACGGCTATCCGATACCGGCAGGGTCCTGTCCGCTACTGATATCATCCGATCAGACAGGTAGATAAGTAGGTTTTACCCGCTCCTCTCCTGACCAGAAATCACCAGTTTCTCCCGTATTTTACCATTCTTGGGGAATTAGTGAATTAGTAAAGGAATTTCGCACTACTTGCCTGTTTGTCAATCTAACTTTCGCCTCAGGTTCGCCTCAGGTTCGCCTCAGGTTCGCCTCGAGTTCGCCTCGAGTTGGCTTCGAGTACTCGAGGCGATCTCGAGAGAAAGGTGACTATTACACAGGGCGAACTATGGAGTGGAAAAAGGAATTCACCTGGCGGAGCT
>VGPI01000078.1 GCA_016875595.1 Candidatus Cloacimonadota bacterium | reverse complement strand
AAGGTCATGAACTGCCGGATGGAACGCCCCGCCCCATTTGATGATCTGAACTCCGGATGCAGCATCGCCTGCCATGGCATCTGCCTGACCGTCAAGGAATTTGATGCCGGTTCATTTACCGTAGAAGTGATGAATGAAACCTTGGTGAAAACTAACGCTCACACCTGGCGTACCGGAACTCTCCTGAATCTGGAACGTGCCCTGAAGATCGGTGGACGGCTGGATGGACACTGGGTGCTGGGACATGTCGATACCGCTGTTGCATTGACAAAAAGCATTCTGAAAAACGATACCCGCTATCTTTCTTTTGCCCTGCCGGAACAATTCAGACCGCTTGCCGTACCTCAGGGCTCCATCGCCATCAACGGCGTTAGCCTGACCATAGCTGAACTCTCAGGTACACAATTCACCGTTGCGTTGATCGGATACACTCTTACCCATACCACCCTATCCAAACTGGGCATCGGAGACATGGTCAACGTCGAATTTGACATCCTGGGCAAATACGTCCACCACCAAGGCAATTCCCCAAACGGAAAGATAACCATGGACTGGCTTTATGAACAGGGCTTTTAGTTTCTTTCTGATCATCCTGAGCATCCTGATGATAATTGGTTGCGGTAACAAACGCAGCCCCACCGGCGGTCCGGTCGATACCGAAAAACCCGTCCTTTCCGCCACTATCCCGGAGCAATTTGGCGATATCTCATCCCGGCGGATCGAACTGACCTTCTCCAAAGCGCTGGACAAATCATC
The DNA here is from genome assembly GCA_016875595.1 of Candidatus Cloacimonadota bacterium. Classification (GTDB taxonomy): domain Bacteria; phylum Cloacimonadota; class Cloacimonadia; order Cloacimonadales; family Cloacimonadaceae; genus VGPI01. The sequence goes on along the minus strand of VGPI01000078.1, from coordinate 8,422 downwards.
CCTCACCCGCGGCGTCTATTTTTATCCACCTATCCTGAATAAAAAGGTGCATTATGCCTCAAATGCGGTCACCATCGAGATTCGCGAGGATCTGATTCCCGATACTAATTACTACATCACGCTCACCAGCGCCATCAAGGATACCCGGGGCAATCCCCTTGACAAAAACCAGACCATTGTCTTCCGGAATGGTAAATTCAACGATTATCGCATTTCCGGCACTTTCCGGCTGGAACAGGAAGCAGACCTGGACCTACCCGTCACGATTTATCTCCTCTCCCCCGATTCTTTGATGATCCTCAGCCGGCAGTTCACCAGCTGTGCCTACGTCATAGACGCCCTCAATCCGGCACAACATATCCTGCGTGCTTTCATCGATAGAAACGATAACCACCGTTATGATCATGGCAGCGAGCCCTATTTCGAGGGTCAGGCTCCCAATCAGCCATTCGTCACTCTGGACGTTCATCTCGCCTATGCCGATACTACCAAACCGGTAATCCGCTCCGTTCAGGCACTCAACGACCGCGAATTACAGGTCAATCTCAGCGAACCGGTCAAATCCTGGCAGGAGATCAAAGTCCTCCGGTTAAGCGATCGAAGCCCTCTCCCGATCCAGATAGCTTATCATGAGAAAGACAAAATCTTCCTGTTTACCGACCCTGCCGATTCCACCCGGTACGTTATCGAGTTATTCGGCGCTACCGATCCCAAAGACAATATCCAGTCACTCACTTCACTGCAGTTCTCTGCCGGCACAAAACAAGACCGTACCCCTCCCCGCATCATCGCCACCAACCCACGCAACGGCACTGCTGTGAATGATCTGAGACCCATTATCGAGTTCCATTTCTCCAAACTGATACCCGCGGACCGTATCAACTTTGCGTTGATCGAGTCCGATACAAAACGTAATATCCCACTTGAAACCGTACAATCAAACCACAAGGTCTATCGCTTCCAGCCCATCCATGACCTGACCAACCAAAAGACCTACCGCCTGACCATCTCCTCCGATACCGCCGATTTTCACGGCAATAAACTGGAACAACCATTTGAGATAAGCTTCCTGCCCCTGATCCGGCAGTAATCCAGACCTAATACAATCCCCGAACCACTCCTTCACTTCCACCATATCGCAATTATCATATCTCCTATTGTATCTAAAAGTTATGCTGTCTGTTCCACTGACCGTCTTATGTTCTCCCCGCATATTCTCTTTCGCTTTCGCCTCGAGATCGCCTCGAGATCCTTCGAGTACTCGAGGCGATCTCGAAGCGAACCTGAGTTAAAAGCGATTGATGATCAGGGGGAAAATTTGGGGTGGTAACATCTGTTTGCGCAGTCCTGAGCCAATCGTGCATTTATCTGATAAGCGGATTCACCCCCATCGTTGTCGTGTGTTACCAATTTTCATCTCATAAAACAGAATTTATCATGATCATAATGCTATGCCCTACAGAGGATTACCCGATCGTCAACACAAATGATAAACTTTTTTTTACATTCCGCTTGACAAATATCAGACCGGATTGTACGACGCTCACAGAAGGTCAAGTAATCTCAGAAGAGCTCATGAGATATCATGAAAAGACCAAAATGAGCTCATTTAATAGTGAATTTGACTAAGTTTGTCATGAAGAGTGAGGAAAAAGGTCATCAATTATGTCTGGCGAGTTCTTAGGAATCTTTGAAAACTCGGTTCACAAGCAGCGAGTGATCATACCGGCAGGGTTTAAGAAGAAACTGTCGGAGGAATCGATGCGCAAGGTGGTGGTCACGCTTGGAGCAAACAACACGATCGCCATCTATCCGCTTGATTGCTGGCATGATACCGTGAACCGGCTTAAAAATGGAGACGATCATTGCCGTAGACTGGGAACCCAATTGATCGATTTTGCCATGACCGAACAGGAATTGGAAGGACCGGGGCGGGTACGGATCAGCGATTTGTTGCTGAATGAAGCAGATATCACCGACAGCGTGGTGATCAAGGGTGAGGGTCACTACATATCGTTATGGAACCCAGATGTTTACCGAAAGGTAAGAAAACAGAAACTGGAGTTTCATCGGGATCGATTTACATCCGATGATTATCAGCTATGAGCACCTATCACGTACCGGTAATGGCATCACAAGCGCTTGACCTATTGCGGGTCAGAGGAGGCGGAATCTACGTCGATGCCACTCTGGGTGGGGGTGGACATAGCCGGGCGATAATGAATAAATGCCCGGACATAACCCTATATGGTTTCGATCGTGACCCGCAAGCAATAGAGGCAGCGGATTTGGCTTTGGCTGATGGGTGGGATAGTATCAGTAAAAAGGTCGCTTCAGGAGAGCGACCCTACGTACTGATCAACGATAATTTCAATAGCATGCGTACCCGGCTGGCATTGCAAAGAGTGAAACTCATCGATGGGATCATCTTTGATCTGGGAGTTTCCTCACACCAGATCGACGAACCCACGCGTGGCTTCAGTTTTGAAAACGATGCCCCCCTGGATATGCGAATGGATACCCGACAGGCATACAATGCCTGGAATGTGGTGAATGAGCTCCCGGAACGGCAATTGGAGCTAATTTTCCGGCAGTATGGCGAGGAATTCCATTCACGTCGCATTGCCCGTGCGATCGTAAAGCAAAGGTCAAAAACGCCCGTCAATAGTACTTTGCAATTGGCGGCGATCATTGCAAACAACGTAAGTGGTAATCCCAAAGAGATCACCAAAAGCAAAGCCAGAATTTTCCAAAGCATCCGCATCCATCTCAATCAAGAGTTGGATGCACTGCAAACTGCGCTCCGCGATGCGATTAATATCCTCAGACCAGGTGGCAGGATTGTCGTTCTATCATACCACGGTTTGGAAGACCGGATGGTAAAAAACGAGTTTCGCAATGCGTCGGGGATCTGCCTATGTCCACCTGAAAGTCCGCAGTGTATTTGCACCAATCGTCCTAAGGTCAAGATTCTGACGCCTCGTCCCTTGATAGCGGATGAGGATGAGATCAGGCATAATGCCAGGGCTCGCAGCGCCAAACTCAGGGCTGCAGAAAAAACACAGGGGGAATCATGAGAGGAAAACTCATTCTCTTGATCGGATTAGTGGTACTCGCCTTCTTTTTTCACTTTTACAATAATAACAGGGTCACAAACTATACTCGCCGGCTGAACAACCTGGAAAAATCTTACAACGCAGAGAAAAATATTTCCACGGAACTGACACTGGAGCATGAACTACTCCGCTCGGGCAGACATATCGCCAGCTTGGTCAGTGTGGAGATGAGTCAGTTTGATCATAACAAACCAAAAGGCAGCATCATCTACGTACATGAACCATCATCTGCAGAAGGCGACGCTAACTACTGCATAATCGATCTTATCGCTTCCAAGGCAGAAGCCAAAACGGTGACCTTGATATATGAATGAGATCAGACCTCGTTATCTAAGCGTTGCTTTTGTCTTTGGGACGCTTGCTGTGCTTTGGGCGGCATACCTCTTTAGCATTCAGGTGTTCGACCCCTTTGATCTCTCGGAATTGTCCCGAACACGTTATACACCCGGCAAGGAAATTCTGATCCCCACTCGTGGGGCGATCTTTGACATCAATGGCAACCTTCTGGTCAGCTCTCTAAGCTTGTATCAGATAGACATTGATCGTTCCGCCATTGCCAAATGGGTGAAAAAAAAGGGAATAAACTTGGCGGATGCATATCAAAAAGTGGCGGAAATTATCGCGACCAACAGCAGTTTAGGCTCTGAAGCCGTTATGCAGCGGTTACAGAGCAACAATCGGCTGAACTGTATCCAGATCTCGAATCGCATTAAAGAAATGGAGTTGGACGGCATCATCAAGACATTTGATGCAGAAGGGATCCCTGGATTGGTTTATGCTTTCAGTTCCATGCGACGGATCTATTCAAAGGAGTTACTTGCTGCCCGCTTACTGGGCTCGGTTAGAGAGCAATGTGACGGTTTGGATCAAATGGGAATGGATCAAAGCATGTATAAACTCAGCGGGATCTGTGGAATCGAAGCGACCCACGACAAAGCACTCTCCGGAGAGTATGGCTGGCGTGAAGTGATCTACGATGCCTATCGGGATCGCGTTCCCTATCCTGATCTCAGACAGAAGCCAGCCCAAAACGGATATAATGTATGGCTTACGATCGACAGCGATATCCAGGAGATTGTTGAAAATGCCCTGCTGAGTGGATTGGAGACCTACGGAGCCTGTAATGCCTCAGCAGTCGTAATGGATCCCAATACCGGCAGGATCATTGCTATGGCAGGGATATCAAGAGATGATAAAGGTGCTGATCCCGGTATAGTTCGCACCCGGCCAAACATCCCCGTTAGTTTTATGTTTGAACCGGGATCGGTCATCAAACCCATATCCATCCTCCCGGCATTAGAGAAAAATCTGGTCAGTCCGACAGAAATGATCCCCTGTGGTACCTATCAGATCGGCTCGCGGCGTATCTCGGATGTGCATAAATCCAGCGAACTGAATCGTAAAGACATATTGGTCCATTCCAGCAACGTCGGTGTAGCCAGGATCGCAGAACGCATTGGCCAGCAAAGATTCTATGAAAACTACATCTCATTTGGTTTTGGCCAGAAAACTGGTATTAATCTGTATGGAGAAACCAGCGGGATATTTAGAAAACTGGAAAACTGGGGTAAAACCTCGATTCATTCCCTGTCATTCGGACAAGAGATCTCGGTAACCACCATCCAACTTGCGGTGGCTTTCAGTGCGCTGGCAAACGGCGGCAAACTGATGAAACCTTACATTGTGGATTCGTACCGGGATGAAAATGGCAACGTTATGGAGCAATTTGAGCCTGTGTTGTTGCGTTCAGTTTCGAATCCCGCTACCATCGACACCATCAAAGTGTATCTGCAAGCGGTAGTTGAGAAAGGAACCGGAAGGAACGCCAACGTAGGCTATATCAATGTGGCAGGAAAAACCAGCACTGCCCAGAAAAAAGCTGAAGGTTCGCCTGGATATGCCCAGGGAAAATACACAGCCGTCTTTACCGGGTTCTTTCCAGTGGAAAAACCGGAACTGGTTATCAGCATCATCTATGATGAACCACAGGGAGTGTATCATTATGGGAGCATGAGTTCTGCTCCAACATTTAAAACTATCATGGAGAATATCCTGTTTATGCCGGGATGCACAATCTTACCCTATAACCAACGACTGATACAGACATCACTAACCATGCCAAACTTGATTGGACAACCATTATACAAGGCAGAGTCGATTCTGAACCAGTATGGTTTTTTGTATCATATTGTGGGACCTGATAGTGCATCGGTGGTCGTTGATCAGTTTCCAAAACCGAATGTTACAATAGATAGAAATCATCACATCACACTTAAGATCGGAAAAAGCGTGGATCAAAACCTGCCCCGGATTACTCAGGGTGTGATGCCAGACTTGCGTGGATTAACCTTACGCAAAGCAATTCAGTTGGCAGCACAGCATCACATCTGTCTAAACATAAGTGGATCGGGAAAAGTAAGAAAACAGTCCATTCTACCTGGCTCACGTGTTCTGCCCGGGGCAACGTGTCAGGTTGAGGCAACGTTATGAAAACTAGAGATGTTGTTAAAATACTACACGGGAACGATCTTTTCGTAACCTCAAACATCAAAGATATGGAACTCGAAATTGGAGGCAGACCTCAGACTGATAACCGTGCCATTGTACCGGGCGATATTTTCATCTGTATCAAAGGACATCGATTTGACGGTCACAACTATATCCCATCAGCACATAAGAGTGGAGCTTCCCTAATAGTACAACAGACTCCGATCAGCGACGATTTTCCTACGGTACAGGTAACCAATACCCGCAAAGCAGCAGCACTGCTCGTGGCTTCTCACCATGGCAATCCAGCATCCAAATTAAAGGTCATCGGGGTTACCGGAACAAACGGTAAGACCACGACGACCATGCTTATTTATCAGTCTCTTATGAAGTTTGGGAAGAAATGCGGCTGGATCGGAACCTTGGGATACTATGTAAATGAAGTCCATAAACCTACTGAGCATACTACACCAGACATCGTGGAGTTACAGGCAATGTTGAAGGAAATGGTGGATGCAGGCTGTGAATACGTTGTGATGGAGATTTCTTCCCATGCCCTTGCTCTGGATCGGGTGTATGGTGTTCCGTTTTTGGTCTCGATGTTTACCAATCTCAGCCGGGATCACCTTGATTTTCATTACACGATGTCCGAATATGCCCATTGCAAGTATCTTCTGTTTGAGTATACTCGAAGAAATCGGGGGACAGTCATAATCAATATTGATGATAAATACGGTTCAGAATTCTATCAGAAGCTGAAACATGATATTGCGACCATGGACTCCGTTATAGTCGGTGTGGGCAGAAAAGACATGGTATCAGAATCGGATGACCGTCACTGCCTGCTGAGAAGTTTGTCCTTTGTCCAGGGCGACTATTTGGTCACAGAAAGCCAATTTGACTTGGATTGTAGCAGTTTTATCCTTCAGACTAATGCTCTTCAATATAAGATTAAATCCCATCTGATCGGACACTTCAATATATTGAATCTTGCCTTGACCGTTGCCTTGTTGGATCGTTTGCAAATTCCTCAGAAAATCGTCGAATCAATCATTCCAGATTTGGATACTGTTCCTGGCAGATTACAGAAAGTCCCCAATAACCAGGGACTTGGAGTATATATAGACTACGCTCATACTCCTGATGCCCTGAGCAATGTACTGCAGTCACTTGCCAAACTTACAACCGGCAGGTTATTGTGTCTGTTTGGAGCAGGAGGTGACAGGGATCATGGAAAACGTAGCGAAATGCTGACCACTGCAATGAGATATGCCGATACAGTCATCATTACCGACGATAATCCCCGCTATGAAAACCCGGATCAAATCATCAGGGACATTATCGGTAGCACTAATATCTGGTCGGCATGGTGGATCATCCGAGACCGACATACCGCAATTGAATCCATAATCAATCTGGCAAATGAAGGTGATATCGTGTTGATCGCTGGTAAAGGACATGAGAAGTATCGGGAGATTGCAGGAACTAAGCTGTATTTTGATGATTATCTGGTTGCTGAAGAAGTACTCGGTAAAAAGCGGACTGATAGTGACAAATTAGCCTTACCGGTGGATAGGCTGATGCTGGATATTTTGTTCAATCATCAAGCCCATACACCCAATACGCTTTCATCGATAAAACCTCAGCATTTCTTCAGGATATCTACCGATTCCAGATCGATCAAAGAGTCCTCCATTTTCTTCGCGATCAAAGGGGAAAACTATGATGGACATAATTATGTGGGACATGCCTTGGCACATAAAGATAACATTGCAATTGTGCAGCATGATGATAGAGGCGAATACAACAGAATCGTAACCGCTGACACGGTGGTGGCAATGGGGAAACTGTGCCGTAAATATCTTCAGATGTTTCCGGCTTATCGCATTGCCCTTACCGGTAGCACGGGAAAAACCGGTACTAAAGAGATTTTATCCAATATCCTGGAAAGCGTGGCACCCACTCTGAAGACCGAGAAGAACGAAAACAACATCATCGGACTGTGCAAAACGATCCAGCGGATCAAACCAAACCAGAGATACGCCATCTTTGAAATCGGTACAAACCACTTCGGTGAGATCGCTCAATTAGCCGATGTCATCGATCCCCAGTGCGGGATCATCCTCAATGTAGGACCATCGCACCTGGAGGCATTTGGCGATGAAGATGGTGTATTTTGGGAAAAAACTGCGCTGTTCCGCAGAGATCTGGACAAAATGATCTATAGCGGCGATGATGAGCGTTTTGCCGTGTTCTCTGATCATGGTGTACCGGTTGGCTCGAAAAGCCATAACAAATATCAAATAGATAACATACACACGTCAGTCAATGGCGTGGAATTCACCATTAACAGCTGCGTCTATCAGATTCCTCAGACCATTCCATTTTACGCTACGAATGCCTCTTTTGCCATTGCTACTGCGATTGAATTGGGTGTTGATCCTCAGATTATCAGAATCGCGATTCAGAACCATATCAATCTGGATCACCGGATGGAATTGATCGAAACAGGGGGTGGTGTCCTGATTGTGGATTGCTACAATGCTAATCCGGTATCCATGCAGAAAGCCATCGAGTTCTTCTTTGCATTCAAACCAGAGAATCCACATATCGCAATTCTGGGAGATATGCTTGAACTGGGCGATTCAGCCGTGCTGTACCATAAAATGATCGGAGCGATGCTATGTGAATACGGCAATCATACTTTAATAAGTGTTGGCCAGCTATCCAATAATTATCATTCTACCCGATTTGCCGATTATCGCCTTCATTTCGATACTGTCGGTGCATTGATCGATTCCGTGATCCTCAAGGACATC